>CAZZEY010000088.1:0-6027 GCA_964653445.1 uncultured Syntrophaceticus sp.
TGAGCACAACCAGCCCTTGGGTTTGGCTACCCCCTTCGGCATCTTTCATGGTCGCTCCCATGGCCGCAAAGAGAGCGGCATACATTACATAACCGCCGATAAAGAAGAGCATTATCTGAAAGAGCTCTGCCGGGCTCATGCCAATCTGGCCCAGATCAATGAAGCGGGTAGCTGCAGCCAGCCCTACCACCAGCCAGATCCCGATCTGCAGCAAGCCGAGAAGGCCGAAACCAAGAATTTTACCGACGAGCAGTTCCAGGGCGGTCACAGATGAGAGCAGTATCTCGATAATGCGGTTGCGTTTCTCCTTGAGCACACCGTACATGAGCACCTGTCCCGAGATCATAACCGCGACAATCAGGACTACGCTAAAGAATAAAGGAGCAACCATCGCTGCCACAGAGACCTCTTCGCCGCTTAAACTGCGTGGATACAAAACTACCGGCGCAGAGGCCAGACTGATCTCCTCTGCGGTCATCCCGATCTTTTCCATCCGGTAAAGAGTGAGCGCAGCTGTAACTGCATTTCTTAGTACCCCTATATTCACCTCTTTGACATCACTGACATAGTAGTTGATCATTCCGCTCTGTACGTTCTCTGTGTTAAAGATGAGGTAGCCGTTCAATTCGTGAGCTTCTACCTTTTCGGCCAATTGCTCCCGCTGTGCTGAGTCATGCAAGGTCACTTTTACTGGAGAGGTGGCAAGGTTGGTTTCCAGGTAGGGAAAAAATTCTCCGGTTTCGTCGATTACGGCAACCTGATACTCCTCTTGGGAGGTGCTAGTGCTGGAATAATAACTGATCCCGGCTGCCAGGAGCATGAATAAAGGAATCATCAAGGTTGTTACCAGGAAAACCGGGCTTTTCAGGTTTTTGAAAAATTCCCAGCGAAAAACTTTATCAACATTAGGCCACTTCAAAGTCTTCCCCCCTTTCGCGGACGGTCTCAATAAAGATCTCATGCAGCGGGGGCTTTTCCACAGTGATGGCCTTAACAGTCAGCTTGGACACAAACTCCTGCAACAGAACATTGATAGCAGCGCTGCCGCTGTAGCGCATAACCGCCAGCCCCGGCTGTTCCCGCAGTATCCGCAGCCCCGGTATCATCTTCAGAAAGCCGCTATCCTCAGCAGGGTCGTAGCACAGCTCAACAATGTCCTCTTTATAACTTTCTTTGATGGCCTGCAGCTTTCCAGACAGG
This sequence comes from uncultured Syntrophaceticus sp., assembly GCA_964653445.1. Taxonomy (GTDB): domain Bacteria; phylum Bacillota; class DSM-12270; order Thermacetogeniales; family Thermacetogeniaceae; genus DTU068. The sequence goes on from CAZZEY010000088.1 coordinate 1,201, forward strand.
ACTTCACGGCCGTGATTGATCAGAAAGATCGAATCACAGAGTTCTTCAACCATGTTCATCTGGTGGGCCGAGAGCAGCACCGTGGTCCCGCCATCCCGCAGCTCCCGAATAATCTCTTTAAAAACATCCTGGTTCACCGGATCCAGTCCTGAAAATGGTTCGTCAAAAAGAACCAGCACCGGGCGATGCAAGATTGATGCGATAAATTGCACCTTCTGCTGCATCCCTTTGGAGAGCTTCTCCAGTTTCTGATCCGCATAAGCTCCCAGATTAAGGCGTTCCAGCCACTGTAAGGCATCCCGCCGCGCCTCACCGGCGGGTCTCCCCTTCAAACCGGCTAGGTAAAGCAGGTTCTCGATGACCCGGGCATCATCATAAAGACCCCTCTCTTCAGGCAGATAGCCGATCCTGCTTTTCTCAAGCGGCTGGGGGCCTCCGCCAAAATTAAAACTGATCTCACCAGCATCAGGTACCATAATACCCATGATCATGCGAATAGCCGTAGTCTTACCGGCCCCGTTCGGCCCGAGCAGCCCCATAACCTCGCCCCGTGTTACACTTAAACTAATATTGTCAACCGCCTTCTTATTTCCGAAACTTTTGGTCAGCCCCTTCACATTAAGAATCGTCTCCATGTAAAACCTCCTCTCTCACCTTTTAATATTCCTTAAGTATAGTCCGGTTCCTTCTTGTCATGCTTTCAGTTTCTATTGCAGATCGCGGAGTCAGGGGGACAGTCACTTTGACTCACTGAAATGGTGGTTCGTTAGTTTTACACCTTAACTGAAAACGGAAACTCTGATACCCTTGTGGCAAAACGCTTTCTAGGGGTAAATTTTTTTGTTTTTATTTCTTTTGTATGTATAGTAACGTGTGCGGGCGGTTCTCCCGCGCAGTTTCCGGCAGCGGGACTGTCCCCCTGATCGGTCAGACCGCGCGGCGGATCGCACGGCGCGACTGTCCCGGTGATGGGGTCGGCCTACTTCCTCCCTCCAAACCAATAGACCAACCCCGCACCTGGGAATCAGGCAGCTCCTTGTGGGAAACAATATTATTAAAGGACCAATCCTGATGCTAAATCAACGAATCCATTTGGAGCAATAAAAATCCATCGGCGGTTTGTTTTATCAAAGACTGAATACTGCTGATATCAGATGGAGGTTTGGATACTATGAAGAAAACTGAGTTGGCAACCTTTGCTGGAGGCTGTTTTTGGTGTATGGTTTCTCCCTTTACAGAATTACCGGGGGTAGAAAAGATTGTGTCGGGCTATACGGGAGGACACAAAGAAAACCCAACATATGAAGAGGTAGCCTCTAAAACAACAGGCCACCATGAAGCTGTACAGATAACCTTTGATCCAGACAAAACATCCTATGAGGAGCTGCTTGATATATTCTGGCGTCAAATTGATCCCACCGATCCCGGCGGCCAGTTTGCTGACCGGGGAGAGCCGTACCATACCGCTATTTTTTATCACAGTGAGGAGCAAAAACAAAAAGCCGAATCCTCAAAAAAAGCGCTTGCTGCAAGCGGCAGGTTTGATAAACCCATCGCAACTAAAATCCTGCCTGCCCAAACCTTTTATCCTGCCGAAGAGTATCACCAGGACTTTTATAAGAAAAACCCCACTCATTATGAACATTACCGGTGGGGTTCGGGAAGGGATGCCTTTATAAAAAACCAATGGCAGCAAGGAGTGGAAAGAGACAAAGGAAATTTGAAGAAAAGGCTGACAAAAATGCAGTTTGATGTCACTCAGAGGAATGCCACAGAACCTCCCTTTAACAACGAGTATTGGGATAACAAAAAGGAAGGGATTTACGTAGATATTGTTTCAGGTGAACCACTCTTCAGCTCACTGGATAAGTTTGATTCCGGGTGCGGCTGGCCCAGCTTTACCAAACCCCTTCATCCCGATAACATAAAGGAAGAAACCGATACAAGCCACAACATGGTGCGCACCGAGGTAAGGAGCAAGGAGGCAGATTCCCATTTAGGACACGTATTTGACGATGGCCCGCAACCAGAAAGACTGCGCTATTGTATCAATTCTGCGGCTCTCCGTTTTATACCCAAAGAGGAGCTGGAAAAAGAGGGCTATGGCCAATATGTAAAACTATTTGAAAAGAAATAATTCAGGCCGCGCGCCGGGACGGTTCTGGTGATCGGTCAGTTTTTCTTCATATAAAATATAGTTTCCCCATAAGCTTTTCTGTCCCTTGATGTCCTATTCAAGACAGGGCGTTTGAATTCCTGGACAATGGTGAGGTTGGAGCGCTCTGCTATATCGTGATATAAATCATATGTATCATTGGCTACGATAAAGATATGGCAGTCATCTGCTAAAAACCTGCTGCAGTTCAGCAGCACATCACTGATTCCCTCTATATAATCTTTTCTCGCCTGCAGGCCCTTACCCAGATCCGCCATTCCGATCTCCATGTTTTCGTGGCTTTTCAACCCAAAAAACTCGTAAGCATACTGGTGCTGTTCATGATAATTGAGCTGCCCCAGGTAGGGTGGTGATGTAAAGATCCCCTGTATCTTGCTGTCTGTGAGGAGACAGGAAAATTTATCGTTATTCTTGCTGACTTCTGAAAAAATATCGATTTTTCGAGCATCTCCTGCTAGAACGGAAAACAAGCTGGCAGTTCTCAATCCATTAAACTCTTTCAGCCTTTTGACGGTGTCCTTTGCATAACGCCTGTACATACCCAGCATTGATAGAACAGGGCGGCAGATCTTCATATGCTTGTAGCAGTAATAGGGACATGAAACCGGTGTGTCCAACCGCTCCAGTTCATAGTGGGGTGTAGTCCTGCATGAGCGCAGCATTCTGGAAAGGATCAGCATAAACAGCTTCTTTTCTTCCTCAGACGCAATATCTTTCAGGACATCTTGGGCAGCCAGAGCTTCACTCAAAACACTTTTAGCAAACCAGGTGTTTAAAAAACTGGATTGAGTGGCCTCTCCATGTACCTCAAAGCTGTATTCTTGGAGAAGCTTCTCATATTGCTCATTTACCTGTGCCATCACTGCGGGAACATACTTTTTCTCATCTATTTGTCCTTGTCTGAGATTATATTTATAGTCAGGGGAAGGGAAATACTTTTTGTTCAAAGCAGATATCAATTCATTCAGCCTAAAATCGAATTCATCCACTTTTGAGAGAGTGGACTGCTTTACAATAGCCTGTTCTATGCGTTGTGCCCACTCTGAAACTGAGCGTAGATTATACTTTGCCAGTTTTGCCTCGGCCATCAAACAATTAAAGACAGATACATCGATACCGATAGAGTGAATCCCCAGTTCGTTTGCCTGTACCAGTGTTGTCCCTGATCCACAGAAGGGGTCGAGAACAATATCTCCGGGTTGGAAAAACACCTCTTTTTTGAAGTCATCTGTATGCTGGTCCAAAAAGTATTCCACCAGCTGGGGGATAAACTTCCCCTTGTAAGGGTGCAGCTTGTGGACATGTTTGGTGGTTTCCTTTTCTTTGACTTTATGAAACGCCAGGCTCCAATTAATATCTTCTCCTAATTTCTCTATAAATTTACTCTGCAGATCATTCATGTAGCCGGTATAATATTGTTTCAATTCTTCTTGAGATACTACGGTGGTGCCTGATTTTGAGTGTTTTTTTATTCTTCCGTATTGAATGAGGTAGCGGATATTGGATGGTGTCACCTTTTTCTTGGTAAAGCGTGAGGCCCAAGCTGCAGCATCATCAATTGTCAGGTAATTCATGAGTATTCTCCTGCCCTGCGTTGTTCTCCAACCTAGGGTAGTTCCCGATAATAAAAAACCGCCAGAATCCCTGAAACCACGCTGATAACCTGAGGCTTATCTTTGATCACATTGGAGATGCCAAACTGCCACAAGCTGTCTACTTCAGCGTTTTCTAAGGGGTACTGGAAACCTTCAAGGGTTACCCCTGCTGCCCCACCCCCTAAAGCCAGCACAGAAACTGTATTTCCTATTTCACCGGATAGTGTTAAAGAGTCCTTTACCAGGTAAATGGCCAAGGCTGGGGAGTCGAATTGGACGGTTTTGCCCCGCAATGCAAAATAAGCGGCACTGTAAAGATTAGATAGTGTGTGATCTATGCGTGGCCCTGTACCTCCCCAGATGGTAACCTCATCGGCACCTAATTGATCCGCTAATTGTAATGAAATTTGGGTATCTGTCGTATCCTTTTGAGAAGGATGGCAAGAAAATTGAACCCCGCTCTGTTCCATATATCTCCGGTCATCATCATTGATGGAGTCCAAATCTCCCACTACCCAATTGGGGGTAATGCCTAACTTCCTGGCCCAACCCGCACCGCCGTCCACACAGATTACCTGCTCAAACTCTCCTTTGTGTTCTGCATACCACTCCAGGCGCCCGTATTCTCCGTTCGTCATGATTAATATCTTCACTTATCTCCCTCTCTCCAAACGCTCCTCACAAATTCTGCAGTACTCGGGAACAATTTCGTAACCTATATAGTATCTGCCCAGTTTTTTAGCAGCAACACAGGTGGTACCGGAGCCTACAAAAGGATCGAGGATAACATCATCAACATAGGAGTAAAGCCTGATTACCCGGCTTGCTAGTTCTATAGAAAAGGGAGCGGGATGACCCACTTTCTTTGCGGATTCCGCTGGCACTTCCCAAATAGAGAGTGTGGAACTCATAAACTCTTCTTTATCTATATCTGAAGTTCCCTTATCAGGACGGGAAAAGTCATCTTTTACAAACACCAGTAGATATTCATGGATACCCCGCACGCGTGGGGCCTTTCCTGACCGCCAGCTTCCCCAGGCACAGCAGCCGTTGGCA
>CAZZEY010000089.1:0-6025 GCA_964653445.1 uncultured Syntrophaceticus sp.
CCAACAGCGGCAGCACTGTAAAACATTTCTTAGACAAAGGACTGGAAATAGTCTGTGTCACCCATCATGTTGGATTCAGTGCCCCAGGTGAAGATGAAATGCCTGCAGCTGTCAGACAGGAATTAGCAGAGAAAGGCGTTAAAATCCTGACCACAACCCATCTGCTGGCTGGTGTTGACCGAGCGCTTCGCATTAAATTCGGAGGGGTATATCCGGCGGAAATCATGGCCCAGACACTGCGCATACTGGGACAAGGTGTTAAAGTATGTGTGGAAATTGCGGTAATGGCTCTTGATGCCGGTTTGATCCCTTATGGTAAAGAGATCATTGCAGTTGCTGGTTCAGGGACCGGTGCAGATACTGCACTTGTAATCACACCGGCCCACTCCAACAGTTTTTTTGATACCAAAATCAAAGAGATTATCTGCAAACCTAGAGGATTTTAGTCTAAGCCTTTTTCTGCAGCCCGCTGTGCTTTTCAATGTAATAATCTCCTTTGATCAGCAGTTCGGAAATGGGCACAATTTTGTAACCTTCTGCTTTCAGTTTTTTCAGGATAATGGAAAGAGCTTCAGGGGTGTATTTGGCATTATTATGGAAAAGTATTATAGCTCCCGGGTGAGCGTTATTGACAACACGATCAACCACAGCCTCTACCCCGAGCTCCTGCCAATCCAGGGAATCAACACTCCATTGAATTACCTCGTACCCGTTCTTACGGCACACCCTGATATTGGTGTTATTGTATTCACCAAAGGGCGGCCTGAACAGGCGGGTGCGTTTTTTTGTCAGCTTATAGACCATCTCCTCATTTTCTTTTAATTCTTTCAAAAACTCCTCTTCAGAGAGTGCATTGCAGTGAGGGTGAGTTAATGAGTGATTGCCCAGTTCATGGCCAGAGGCAGCTATTGTCTTGACCATCTCCGGGTATTCCTTCACCCAAATACCGGTGAGAAAAAAAGTCGTCTTGATATTATTCTCCTCCAGTATTTTTAAAAGTTTTGGTGTATAATCAGCACCCCAGGCAGCATCAAATGAAATAGCCAATTTTTTCTCCTTTGTATCTACTGAATAAACAGGCACTTCCCTTTCACTGTCTTGAAACACCCCGACAACCCGGCCACAAACCCCTGACAGCAAAATTATTCCGATTACGATCAAGACACCAATTATTATCAACTTCAACAAACGGCGGTAGCGCAGCACAATAAACTGCATTGAAAATCACCTCCTCCCTTCTCGCAACTATTTTATTCGCCGCTCTCTATATTCATGCTCAGCTTCCTTCCCCACTCGGTCAGGCCGCACAAACCAAGAAAATATGCTCGGATTTTGCCTTAAAAAATAGTACTTTGTAACAACGGCAGGAACCAAATTTCTTTTGTAGAATTACCAAACAAGTATATAATTAAAGCAATATAATTGGGGAGAGGATGGGAATGATCGAACACTGCCACTGCCAGAAGATCAATCCCGCGGACTGGCACGAGAAAAATTTTTTCTGGGAAAAGCCCCGTTTTTTTTATAGAGTTACCACACGTATGGCCTTTCATCAGCCATTTTCCTACCACGAAGATATTGCCCATGCTATGGCTAAGGCACGCAGTAAAGGGTTCATCATCAATGATGATGCTCTCATACTTTTAAAAAGCGGACTTTTTAGAGGTGAAATTTTAATCGAAATTCAATCCACACAAAAGCAAGCAAGACCCAACAATAATTCTTCTGTTCTGCAGTTGGATGGAGGTTTTTATGCAGTAGTAAGCCAGGTACCCTTGATGCAAATGGGGAAAGAAATTGATAAACTCACCAGGGACCTTAAAAAAAGAGGAGAAAAAGTGAAGAACCTCTATCTCTGCTTGCTCACCTGCCCCCTCTGCGCCAGGGAAAAGGGAAATCAAACCATAATTATTGCCCACCTGCATTAACCTTTACCTGGTCAAATTCTACAAACTCCCTTTATTACCATAAGTAATGCTTGTTTAAAAAAATTTTGGGAATACTAAGGAAAAAGTATTGACAAGTTGCTCCTGTATTTGTATGATTTATCATAGATTTTATTAGCACTCTTCTATATTGAGTGCTAATAGACCACCCATATATTTACACTATTTTGAGGAGGGTTGATAATGCTCAAGCCACTAAGTGATCATGTTCTTGTAAGACCACTTTCCAAAGAGGAGAAAACCGAAGGAGGCATTTATCTGCCGGACACCGCTAAAGAAAAGCCCCAGGAGGGTGAAGTAGTAGCAGTGGGGCCTGGCCGTATGCTTGACAACGGCAGCCGTGTTGCCCTGGAAGTAAAAGCGGGCGACAAGGTCATTTATGCTAAATACGGCGGCACTAATATTAAAGTCGGGGAAGAAGAGTACCTGATCATGCGGGAAAGCGACATCCTGGCCATTAAAGAATAAGGCTGAGATAAGCACGGCAGTTCAATTATAAGGAGGTAAGTTGATCTATGCCAGCGAAACAGATTATTTTTGATATTGATGCCCGCAAGAAACTGGAAAATGGGGTTAATATCGTTGCAGAGGCAGTAAAAACCACTCTGGGCCCAAAGGGGCGTAATGTGGTCCTGGAAAAGAAATTCGGTTCCCCTACAATCACTAAAGACGGTGTCACTGTCGCTAAGGAGATCGAACTGGAAGATGCTTTTGAAAATATGGGAGCACAGCTGTGCAAAGAAGTAGCATCTAAAACCAATGAGATCGCTGGTGATGGAACCACAACCGCCACCGTCCTAGCCCAGTCCATTGTCAGTGAAGGCCTGAAAAACGTTACCGCTGGGGCAAACCCCATCTTCTTAAAGCGCGGTATCGACATGGCGGTAGAAAAAGCTGTTGATGAAATGAAAAAGATGAGCACCCCGGTGGAAACCAAGGAATCCATCGCCAATGTTGCTGCTATCTCCGGTAATGACAAAGAGATCGGCGACCTAGTAGCCGAGGCCATGGAAAAGGTAGGTAAAGACGGGGTAATTACAGTTGAAGAATCTAAAGGAATCGAAACCCTGGTTGAAGTTGTAGAAGGTATGGAATTCGACAGGGGCTATATTTCCCACTACTTCGTCACCAACTCCGAAACCATGGAAGTAGAGTTAGAGGAGCCCTACATCCTCATCTATGAAAAGAAAATCTCTGCGGTCGGCGACATGCTCCCCTTGCTGGAGAAGGTTGTCCGCACAGGGAAACCGTTACTGATTATTGCTGAGGATATTGAAGGAGAGGCTCTTGCCACACTAGTGGTCAACAAACTGAAGGGAGTATTTCAGTGCGCCGCTGTTAAAGCACCGGCATTCGGAGACCGCCGCAAAGCCATGCTGGAGGATATCGCCATTCTCACCAATGGAACATTCATTAGCGAGGATATGGGCTACAAACTGGAGAATGTCGAGCTCGAAAACCTTGGCCGTGCCAAAAAGGTTAAAATCAACAAAGAAAATACCACAATTGTTGAAGGCTACGGCAGCAGTGACAACATCCAGAAGCGTGTCAACCAGATCAAAAAACAGATTGAAGACAGCACATCTGAATATGACCAGGAGAAACTCCAGGAGCGTTTGGCCAAACTGTCAGGTGGTGTAGCTTTAATCAAGGTTGGTGCTGCGACAGAAACCGAACTGAAAGAAAAGAAACACCGCATTGAAGATGCCCTTTCCGCTACTAGAGCTGCTGTTGAAGAGGGAATCATCCCCGGCGGCGGTACCTGCCTGGTGGATATCATTCCATCACTGGATAATATTGAGGCAGAAGGAGATATGGCAGTAGGTGTCAGGATCGTACGCCGTGCTCTCGAAGAGCCGCTGCGCCAGATCGCTGAAAACGCCGGACTAGAGGGATCCGTAGTAATTGAGCATGTGAAAGAATCTGCACCAGGTATGGGCTTTAACGCCCTCACAGAGGAGTATGCAGAAATGGTGAAGGAAGGGATCGTTGACCCGCTGAAAGTAACCAGAAGTGCTCTGCAGAATGCTGCAAGTATCGCATCAATGCTCCTCACCACAGAGGCTTTGATCGCAGAGATCCCAGAGAAAAAAGATGCTGCTATGCCACCAATGCCTCCAGGTGGTATGGGCGGAATGGGTATGGATTACTAAAGAAAGAGCAAAAACCCCTGGCAAACCAGGGGTTTTTTTATTATCTGGCCAGTATATAACCACCAGTGAGCCCGGCTTCTGCTAAAAATGAGCGCACCTTTTCAACTGCTGCCTGATAATCCCAGACATCAAGATCAATGACCAGTACATCATCCCGCTCACGTATACCGTTTAGAAACATATTCTCCTCTTTTTTTAATACACCCAACACAAAAAATGGAGCATCAAGTAGCATCTCCACCATTTCACGGAAACGGGGGGCATACTGCTCTACCCTTCCCAACTCATCCATCAGCACTACCTTTTTCCCACTCCTATAACTCCGTTCCAGGATGTCTGCTCCGGTCACCTCAAAGGTCCTGATGCTGGACTCCCAACGGCCGTTTTCATTGAGATAAACCACCAAATCTGTCTCTTCGCTGATGGAATCAATTGTTTTCTCCAGGGTATAGCTTTCCTTGTCCTGGAGTTCTATCATTTTGAAGCCATGCTTTTCCCCAGAGCAGAACAGGCGCTGGACAAAATACCCCCCTACATCTTTAAGGTAAGGCTCTATTTCTCCTTTGATTAAAGTTGATTTCCCACACATTTTTTCCCCGGTTAAAAAAAGGTTACTTATCATGGCACATCCTCCAAATGTGGCAGTGACACTACATTGAGATACCAAACTGCCCTAAAGAGTCATACATGGCCCGCATGAAAATATTACCGCTGACTTCTCTTCTATACTCTGCAGTTGCTCTAACATCTGTAATCGGTTCTATCTTATTTTTAATTATCTCAGCCGCAGCTTTTATATTGTCCTCACTGATACTCTTGTCCAGCAGGCATTCTTCTGCTTCTTTGATCCGTAATACAGTAGGAGCCACTGCTCCCAAAGCAATCTTCACATCAGTGAACCTGTGTTCTGTAACATTCACTCCTATTTGCACTGCACCATTGACAATAGAAATAGCCTGTGCTTTCCTTTTGCCCAGTTTAAAGAACACCCCGGCCGTATTTTCCGCGGGTTCTGGAATAGATAGACTGGTCAGCAATTCATCAGGTGCTATCACAGTTTTACCTGGACCTGTATAGAGGTCTTCTAAAGGCACCTTTCTTTCCTGTTCTGCACCTACTATTGTTGCTACAGCACCTAAAGCAACTAAAGCAGGAACAGTATCAGCTGAAGGGGAGGCATTACATACATTACCCCCAATGGTCCCACGGTTTCGTATTTGTACAGCTCCTACAGATGCAGCAGCTTGAGCCAAAATAGGGCAAAATTTTTTCACCATATCGTTTTCAGCAATTTCTGTTAATGTAACAGCAGCCCCGATTGTAATAAAGCCATCTTTTCTGTGTATGCTTGTTAAGCTTTCTATTTCTGAAACATCAATAACAACATCAGGAGCTATTCTGTTATTTCTCAACTTAACCATTAGATCGGTGCCGCCAGCAATCACTTTCACTGCTTTTTCATTTTCACTGAGAAAATCAAGAGCTTTTTTTAATGTATCAGGCTTATAATACTTAAAACTCTTCATCTTAAACAACAACCCCTCCTCTGTTGAAAAGGTGGCATGGGGACGTTTCGTCTGCCACACTACCATACAGCATAGAATACCTATCTAATTCGATCTATTATTCCTCTTCCGATACCTAATACCCTGCTAAGCTGACGATTACTTGCCCCTGTTGATTGTTTAATCTTTTTTACCACTTTATTCCTCTCCTCTCTGGGCAGCCCTGAAATTAATTCAGGTTTATTATGAAATTTTAGTATTTCCAGCCTCAAATTTTCATCTGTATACTTTATTTTCACTTCGTATTCGAGACACTGGTCATCATTAGGCATCTTCAAAAAATCCAATAATTCATCTTTGCTTGTATAGAATTCTTTTACCTTATCTACACTAATTAACACTGGTTTATCCCTTTCATAGT
>CAZZEY010000090.1:0-6023 GCA_964653445.1 uncultured Syntrophaceticus sp.
GACGAACTTTTAGAGCAGTTGGATATTGTTTTGGCAGGATTTCATGGAGGTACTGGTTATCAAGGTTCAACTGTAGAGGATAATACAAAAGCGATGATTGCGGTTCTGCAAAACCCCAGGGTACATATTATCACTCACCCTGGTAATCCTCAGTTTCCAATTGATTTTGAAAAAGTTGTCCTAGCTGCCAGGGAATATGGTAAAGCTCTGGAGATAAACAATAGTTCTTTTTTTGTGCGACCCAAGAGCAATGAATTCTGTTTGAAAATTGCCAAATTTGCCAGAAGGTATGGTGTGATGGTGGCTGTAAATAGTGATGCACATATAAGTTATCAAGTTGGTGAATGGCCACTTGCAATGGATATTGTCTACAGGGCAGGTATTGAAAAAACACAGATCCTGAATTCCTCTGCAGAAATGGTCAGGAAGTTTCTTGCTCAGCATGGAAAACATATTGATGATTAGTTTCTTATTAAAGAGATACTATATCATCGACTTTATTCCAAAAGAGAGAAAAACTAGTCTAACTTACTGCTGCAATAAATGTTTTTTCTCATTCTGAGAGCTGTATCTTTTTTATCTAGATTTCTTGGAAGGTGGTACAAATGAGTCTTGTGATGCTTGACTATGATGGTGTAATAGTGGACTCTTATGACCAAGACTATGTAGATTTTATTCAGGCTTGCCGAGCTCATGGGTTTGAAATCAACAGTAAAGATGAGTACGATCGCCTCCTTGATGATAACTGCTTTAAGCTGATGAAAGAGTATTATGGTCTGGATGAGGGAACAATTGATGCTATTTTAAAGGAATGCGAGAAAATATCCGGAAATCATCTGAATATGGCTATTTTTAAGGGAATGCAGAGTGCGATTAAGAAAATTGCCGAAAAACATACAGCTATTGTGATCACCTCAAATATCTCTGCAATAGTGAGTACAGTATTAAGAAATAACGGGATTACCGAATTTGAGGATATTCTTGGTGCAGATAAGGAGAAGAGCAAAATCAAGAAAATCCGCAGGGCAATGGAACTATATCCTGTTGATACAGCCTATTATATCGGGGATACAGCAGGTGATATGATCGAGGGTAGGGAGGCAGGAGTCACGACCATTGCTGTCACCTGGGGTTGGCACAGTGTGGAAAGACTCAAAAAAACCGATCCTGATTATCTGGTTAACACTCCAGAAGAGTTGACTGCATTGCTCTGCAGCACTTTTGTCCCTGGGGAATCGGCTTATTAATAAATATCGAACAGAGGTACTGGAATGGAACCGGAAGCAGATCTGCACACACTACAATCAGTAGAGATGCTTATGGCACATTATAAAGATTGTAATGTTTATTAATTCTATATTGAAATAGGATTAATGTACACTGCTCCAAGGGAGCAGTTTTTTTGTTTTCTGGCACCAAATCTTGTTTCCGAAAGGAATAACACTAACCATGTCGAAATTACTTAATTAATATCTATTCTGTTCTGCTATTGTATGCCACATATATCGCAATATTTCTTTCCTTGCTCCGTACAATTAAAAGGAGGTTTTTGTAAACAATGAAAAACTGCAAAATAGCATTTTACCCAGATAACAAAGAGATCGAAATACCTGTGGGAACTTCCTTAAAAAAAGCCATGGATCTTGCTGAACTGGATTTTGATTTTCCCTGTGGGGGCAGGGGAAGGTGTGGGAAGTGCCGGGTGCGTATAGTGGAAGGAGTGCCATCTCCATCAGATGCTGATCTTGATCACCTGGATGAACAGGAGATCAAAGATGGCTATCGGCTGGCCTGTACTCTGGTAGTTCAGGAGGATCTGGTAGTGGAACTGCCGCAGGAAGGTACAAAAGAGCATAAAATTTTGGTAGATGCAGCTGAAAGAAGTATGGAGATCAAACCTCATTTGCAAAAAATTCACCTAGAGGTGAAAAAACCATCTATAGAAGATCAAAAGGCTGATTGGAATCGTCTCCAGGATTCTCTTACCGAAGTTAAAGGGGAGAAAGGCTATAGTATTTCTCTTCCTGCCCTGCAGGCACTGCCAAAGGTGCTGCGAGAAAAGAAGTTCTCTTTAACCGCGGTGGTGGCAAATAATGAGGTAGTAGGGTTGGAGGCAGGGGATACCACAGATAGGATGCTGGGAATTGCCTTTGACATTGGCACCACCACTGTTGTGGGTTATCTTTGGGATCTTGTGACCGGAAAAGAACTGGGTGCTGCTTCCACTATGAATCCCCAGACTAAATATGGGGCTGATGTTATTTCCAGGATTACCTATGCAGGCCAGGAAGCAGATGGTTTGGATAAACTTCATAAGGCTATTATCGAAGCTGTCAATAGACTTATCGGAGAGGCAGTGGAAAAAGCGAGATATACAAAAGAGGATGTCTATGCAGTTTCTTTTGTTGGCAACTCCTGTATGCATCACTTGCTGCTTGGGCTGGACCCCAGAAACATTGCCCTTGCACCTTATGTACCGGTAACTGGATCTACACAGGATATCAATGCCCAGGAGTTGGGGATAAAGATTAATCCGGCAGGTAAAGTTTACGTGCTGCCGAATATTGCAGGGTTTGTCGGTGCCGACACCATAGGGGTTATTTTGGCTACAGAAATAGACCAAAGCACTGAGATAAAGCTGGCAATTGATATTGGGACCAATGGAGAAATGGTGCTGGGCAACAAAGACCGGCTGTTGGCCTGTTCTACTGCGGCAGGACCCGCGTTTGAAGGAGCGCAAATCAGCTGTGGAATGCGGGGCACTGTCGGTGCTATAGACAGTGTGCGTTTGGATGATGATATTATTTATACCACTATCGGTGATGAGAAGCCGATAGGTATCTGTGGCTCCGGTTTGATCGATGTTATTGCAGTGATGCTTGATGCAGGTATCATAGATTGCCGGGGGAGAATTCCTACCCCTGAACAGCTCACAGGAATTTCAGCAGAAATGTTTGCAGACCGTATTGTGGAGCACGATGGGATGAGGGCATTTTTGCTAGCACCAGCTGCTGAAACCGGTCATGGCAAACCGCTTTATATCACCCAGCAGGATGTTCGGGAACTGCAGTTGGCCAAGGGGGCAATAGCAGCTGGGGTGCAGATCCTTTTGGATAAATACAGTATGGAGATTGATGATATATCTGAGGTAATACTTGCCGGAGCCTTTGGGAATTATCTGGATAAACACAGCGCTTGTGCCATCGGTTTAATTCCCTCTTCCTTAGAAGACCGCGTCCGTCCGGTGGGTAATGCTGCGGGCACAGGGGCAAAGGTGGCTCTTCTGTCTACTGGTGAGTACAGACGGTCTGCTCGTATTGCCAGTTTTGTAGAATATGAAGAACTTGCGGCTTACCCCAAATTCACAGAGATATTTGCTACTGCTCTTAGTTTTCCTAAGAGAAAAGCTTGATATTGATAAAAGAAGAGATAAAAGATCCCCTCTAAAGGGGATTTTTTTATTCTAAAGTTGGTTTTTCTATGCAGGATGTTTAATAATTATTGTCGAATACAACAAGAATATTGAATTAGTGAAAATAGGATCAAGAAAGAAGGTGGACCTGCTTTTTCTGCCTTATCAGCTGATTAGGGATATAAGCAGGCAGTTATGAATTATAATGAAGCACTCGATTTTTTGACCAATCTCACGAAATTTGGCATTAATCTTGGGTTGGGGAGGATTGAGTACCTCCTTTCTTTGTTGGGGAACCCTGAGCGTTCACTGCGGGTGATCCATGTTGGGGGTACCAATGGCAAGGGTTCTACTGCGATGATGACAGCCCGAATACTGGAGGAAGCAGGATTTAGGGTGGGGCTTTTTATCTCTCCTCACCTTCATTCTTACACTGAACGCTACCTTATTAACCACCAACCTATAACTGAAGAGCGTTTTGCTGATCTGATGGGGCGAATGAAGCCTCTATTGGAGAAAATGGTAGCTGAGGGGCATGAGCATCCAACAGAATTCGAAGTGTGTACAGCTCTTGCTTTTCTCTATTTTTTTGAAGAAAAAGTGGATTTCCTGGTGCTGGAGGTAGGACTAGGAGGTGCCATTGATTCCACTAATGTTGTCCAGCATCCTTTGGTTTCGGTAATTACCAATGTTACTTTCGACCATATGGATTACCTGGGTAACTCTATTGCAGAAATTGCCTCGGTTAAGGCCGGGATAATCAAACAAGGTGGTCAGGTAGTGACCGCTGCATGGTATCCGGAGGCTCTCAGGGTGATTGAGACACAGTGCAGGGATAGGGGAGCTGGTCTCTTGGAAGTAGGCAGAGAGATTAGCTATGAGTTAAAGGAAGCAACACCTCAAGGCACTTCCTTTGATCTGACTACCCCCTTTGGTGTTTATCAGAATCTGCATATTCCTTTGGCCGGGCAGTATCAAGCAGCAAACGCTGCAGCTGCCATTGGGGTGGTAGAGGTCCTTAAGAACACCTATGGAATAGCTATTACAGAGAGCCAGATCAGAGATGGTTTAGCCAGGAGTTATTGGCCGGCGCGTCTTGAGAAGGTGCATGAAAACCCGCTGGTGATAATCGATGTATCACACAATTATGACGGCTCCCGTACGTTGAGTGCTGCTATAAGGGAGATCTACACCTATCGCAGCCTGATCCTTGTTTTGGGGATGCTGGGAGATAAGGAACGGGAAAAGGTTGTAGGTGAACTGGCTCCATTAGCAGCTTCTGTGATTATCACCAAACCACTGAGCCCACGGGCTGGGGATTGGGAGAAGTTGGCTGATGAGGCTCGTAAGTATGTAGAACGGGTTTGTGTGATCGAAGAAATTACTGATGCAGTGGATGCTGCTTTTGAGCAGGCGGAAAGGGATGATTTGATCTGTATAACAGGGTCTTTTTATATGGTGGCTGATGCCAGGAAGTATTTGTTGGAGAAGTTGTCTCCCGTATCAGACTATTAATACAGTAATGGTCTATACGGTAATGATAATATTAGTTATGGGAGGTGTATTGTTTCCCGGCAGGGACGGCTGTTGGCTGCCTTGACTATACGGAAACAGGGTTAATGAAGACCTCTAAAATACCTGAAGCAGCAGTAATGCGTTTAGCAGTTTATTCGCGGTTTTTGGAGCAGTTGCAGGATCAGGGGATTGAAACTATTTCTTCTGGTATGATTGCAAATGGTACGGGAGTAACTCCAGCCCAGGTGAGGAAAGACCTAGCTTACTTTGGGGAATTCGGTACAAGAGGTGTGGGGTATGATGTGGAAGATCTTTGCGGCCATCTCAGGCGAATTTTGGGGCTGAACCGAAAATGGACTACTGTGCTTGTGGGTGCAGGGAAACTCGGTTCTGCTCTAGCTCTTTATGAGGGCTTTCTCGTCAGAGGTTTTCACATAGTTGGTGTGTTCGATACTGATCCGAATCCTGTTGGGAATCGTTTTGGAAGTCTCGAAGTACTGCCCATGGAAAAACTGGAACAGGTAATTCAAGTAAATGGTGTACAAATAGGGATCATCACTGTACCTGCTAGGGCTGCCCAGGAGGTGGGTGAGCGTTTGGTTGATGCCGGAGTGAAGGCTATTCTCAATTTTTCTCCTCATGTAATCAGCTTGCCTGAAGGCATTATTGTGCGCCATGTAGATTTTACATTAAACATGGAAACACTGACTTTCAATCTTGTTTTAGGAAAGTGACATAGAACAACTCTAAAGGAATTGTGTTTAGTGAGCCTTTAAATGTCTTTATTACCAATACATGGTGATCTTTTAGCTTTGTATAATCTTGTATCTCACCTGTTAAAGTGGTAGACTTAAGAGAAATGAATAGGTAGCTTGGCTTTATCATTGCTGTTATATCTGCAAGCAGAAGGATTGATTTTTCATGCAGCAGATTATTTTAGCATCAGCCTCACCACGCAGGGCATCTCTATTAAAGCAGATCTGTCTTGATTTTCAGGTAATTCCCAGTTGTGTGGATGAGGCTGCTGATCCGCACTGTCAGCCGCAGGAAATTGTTTTAAAATTGGCAGAAATGAAAGCAGAATCTGTCTCCAAAA
>CAZZEY010000091.1:0-6017 GCA_964653445.1 uncultured Syntrophaceticus sp.
AGCAATAGATATCCCAGGGTCAAACGCACCGCAATCCTGTTCAATTTTCTGGTTGAAACTTGTAACCCACCCCCCGCACTGTTTTGATGTAATGGGGACTGGCGGGATCAGTCTCGATCTTTTCCCTCAGGTGTCGGATATGGACATCAACAACTCGAGTATCCCCATAGTAATCATATCCCCAAATCTTTTCCAGAATATGTTCCCTGCTCATCACAAGCCCTGCGTTTCGGCACAGCAAAAGCAGCAGTTCAAACTCCCTGGCAGTCAGATCAATGAGCCTGCCGTTGCTCCGGACTTCATATTTCTCGGGGTAAATAATCAGGCCGCCGAAGGTCAGCTGCCCATCCTCAAAAGGCTTTTCCCCATTGATACGACGCAGGATCGCCTTCACCCTTGCCACCAATTCCCGTGGGCTGAAGGGTTTGGTGAGATAGTCATCTGCCCCCAATTCCAACCCCAAAACCTTATCGATCTCCTCATCCCTGGCGGTCAGCATTAAAATTGGAGTGGTTATTTTCTCCTGGCGCAGCATGCGGCATAGGGTAAATCCGTCCATCTCAGGCAGCATAACATCAAGAACAATCAAATCAGGTTTTTCCTGCTGTATAATTTCCCACGCCTCCCGGCCGTCACCCGCTGCCAGGGTCCTGAAACCTTCCTTTTGTAAATTGAAGGCAACCAGCTTTACAATGGCTTCCTCATCATCTACTACAAGCACTCTAGGAGACATGCCTACCTCCTTATGTTTCCCCGTTCTTCCCTGAGACATTTTGCAAACAACTCAATATTCCTTCCTGTTAAAAAAGTTTCCGCAAAAGCATACGTCAGACCCGCTTTAAGGAGCACCTCAGCCATCAGCCGGGCATCTTTTTTCATATCTTCCAAAACAGCCTAAGTGCCAAATGTTTTCCGCGGATTCGGAAATGGTCCCGATTTTCATATAATTCCTCCTGTAATTCCGCCTAATCCTAGTATATCAAATCCATGCTATTATCTGATACATATTAGATGTTTTCATTATGATTATAGGTCTGGCAGATTAACACACTTTTAGAGTTTTGTTAAAAAAGCAGCACTTTTAGTTAAAGTAATATTAAGTCAGCCCCATTTATAACTTACAAAGCAAAGGAATACTATCCCGATCATTCAGTACTGCCGAATTTGTGCTTTATTTCACTGGTATGAATTTATCTGCTACTATCTTCTGCCCCTCAGGGCTCAGCACAAAGTCGATATAAGCCCTGACAATACCCTCTGGTTCTCCTTTTGTCAGGTAGAGAAAAGGGCGTGCAATTCTGTAGGATCCATTTATTACATTTTCCATGGTAGGTTCAATTCCGTTGATTTTTAAGGCCTTCACCGATTCGTCTAAACTGCCAAGCGATATATAGCCGATGCCATTTATATCACCTGCCACAGCAGTCCGGACAGCACCTGTGGCATTGAGTACACTCGCTTTGCCGCTGATCCTTTTATCTTCTCCTATTACCATTTCTTCAAAAGCATCTCTTGTTCCAGAACCCTCTTCCCTAGTAAACAGGTTTATCTCCACATCCTTCCCTCCGACATCCTTCCAGTTAGTGATCTCACCCGCAAATATTTTTCTTGCTTGTTCAACATTAAGATCATTTACACTGTTTTGCTTGTGAACAACTATAGCTATTCCATCTCTGGCTATAAGTGTTTTGTTAAGCGACCCTGCCTCTTCATCCTTCAGTTCACGAGAAGAGGCTCCAATTTCAGCTGTACCCTCCTGAGCTGCCTTTATTCCTGTACCTGACCCACCACCTGCAACATTAACATTAACACCGGGGTGCTTTTCCATGAAAGCAGCTGCCAGTTCCTCAGAAAGAGGCTGTACAGAGGTTGATCCAGCAATGGTAATAGTACCCCTTAGATCCGTTCCATTTATTCCCTCTTTTGTTGCTTGTTCAAGGGAACCACATCCTGAAACCGACCCCACTAAAAACAAAAAAGCAATCACAATCCCTAGATAATTTACCCTAAAAAACCTTAACAATTTATTCTGCCTCCTCGCACAGTATTTATTTTCGTCATTCATTGTATAATCGAATGATTAATAACCCTTTACAGTAATGTAAAGAGAACCCCTAATTTGTTTAAGAAAATGTTAAATAAGCGGAAAAATGTTTTATCAAACCCCTTGTAATATTCTCCGCCGCATGTATAATAAATTATTAGTACTGGTAAAATGGTAGGAATTTGTATTTTTAAAAATGCAGGACGGCAGGATGGAAGCATATAGGGGTTCTTTTTTCTGAGCTATAGTTTGATATCAACCAGCACTCCTATGTGGGAGTGCTTTTTTGTTTATTTTGTGCTAAACCACTGACTCCTGCTGTGGAAAGGAGGAGAAAGTACTCCAAACTTTTTTAAATCCTGGAAGTACGGTATCACGGAGAGGATGATTTTTATGCAGGCAAAGCAAATTGCCCGGCAACCCCGGAAACAGAGGATCGAGATTCCCATCATCGGCGGACCCTTTGACCGCCTGACCGCTGTTCTGGAGGAGTTCGAACCGGGTGAACAGGAGTTTATCATCTATCCCGAGCAGTGCGGTGTAGCCCCCCGCACAGTTTCCCAAGCAATAGAACGGGAGGTAGAAGTGATCGTTCCCGCCAGACTGCACATGGCAGTGCTGGATATGAACCGTTTTAGCATCGAGAGAGTCGGGGGAGGAGGAATCGGACTGGGCATCAAGGTCTACCTCAAGGCAAGAGTTCGTTCTACCAAAAAACCCGGGATCGTGGTCAATGGTGAGCGTCCCTTAATCGCATTACACTTTGCACGGGTATTTAAAGATATCCTTCAATACCCTGGAGGGTTTGAAATTGAACTTTATGACCACAAAAGGCGCCATGTTGGGTTAGGTTCATCCTCAGGAACTATGTGTGCTGTCTGTATCGGCATCAATGAGGTATTGGGCAGGCCATTTAATAACCGGGAACTCAGGCGTATCACCGGATACAACGCTTGTGAAGAGAGTCCCTCAGACAATGGCTTTATTATCAAAACATTTGAAACAGGGATCGGTTCAATGGTAGGGATCAACGGCGGCCTTGTTGTGGGCTCAGATGATGCTGAGATCATTTACCGGGCACCCCTTGAGGACACCAAGGTAATCATCCTCATCCCTGATGTGCCCAGCCTAGAGGATGAGTACACAGGAAAAGACACAGCAGCAGATGCAGAGATGGGGCTTCTGCTCAGGCGTGCCCGTTTCTTGGATGCCCGGCTGGGCAGCCCCAAAGCCCACATGATCCTGCTGGATCTCCTTCCAGCAGCAGTGAAAGGTGACTTGAAAGCCATCGGAGATGCCCTCCTGGATATCTCCTTCACAGGTTCCAAACGAGCGGAATGTGAACAGCACGGAATATGCGGAGCACCAATATTTCACCATATCGGGGCGTTCCGTGAAATGGGAGCAGAGGCGGCAGGAATGAGCTCTGTGGGACCAACGGTTTTTGCCCTGACAAAAAAGCCGCTAGTTTATGAGCGTATTTTAAAATATCTGCATGATCAGGGCATCCCTTCCAGCAGGATAATCGAAACAGAGGTCGATAACACCGGTGCCCGGATTATAGAAAATAATGAGGAGAGGAATTACCTTGTTGAAGGATGGCTGCAGGGTTAAGATCTGCGGAATCACCTGTCTTGAAGACCGGGATCTGGCATACAGGGCCGGGGCAGGTTTTTTCGGGGTAATCGTTGATGTCCCCTATTCCCCAAGAACATTGAATTTAGAGACTGCGGCCATGCTGCTAAAAAACTCTCCCCTGCCTGGGGTGGCACTGGTTTTTCAAAAGAACCTGCAGCAAATCAGACAATTGGTAGAATACTGCCAACCGCAGGTAGTGCAATTTTTGAGCCCTGTACCGCTGAAATGCCTGTGTGAACTAAAGATATCTTTTCCCACGATAAGCTGGTGGCAATCAATCTTCCTGCCAACTGCAGATAATGCTCTAGAACCTTCCCCCGGTGTACTGCATCAACAGATTAATGAACTAGCTGCGGCAGGAGTAGATGCGGTAATACTAGACACAGCTGTCAAAGCCTCAGGATGGATGCGTTTTGGGGGCACAGGGCAGACATCTAACTGGGAACTGGCTCGCTCTCTGGTGGAAGACTCCCCACTAACGGTTTTTCTGGCTGGGGGGATCAAACCATCCAATGTCAGAGAAGCTTTGGATATGGTTCACCCTGATGGGATCGACCTCTGCTCAGGGGTCGAAGCACAACCAGGGCGCAAAGATCCGAAAAAAATCTTTGACCTGTTCGGCCAAATTCGGCAATGGGAAAAGGAGAATACAGAAAGGATGAGTGATAAATGAAGGCTGCTGTTGTACATGGTGCTGATGACATTCGCCTGGAGGAGGTGCCGCTTCCAACTCCTGAACCTGGGGATATTGTAGTGCGGGTAAGAGCCTCAGGCATCTGTGCCACTGATGTAAAAACACTGCTGGGTCAGGGACTGCCCAAAGAGCTGCCCACCATTTTGGGGCATGAAATAGCTGGAGAGGTGTCTGCATTAGGTGCCGGAGTAGAAGACTTTGCAGTGGGTGATTGGGTAGCGGCCTACCCGATCGCTGTTTGTGGTGAATGTGATTATTGCTCTGCTGAACGGCACAACCTCTGCCGCCATGAATTCGGCCTCGCCCATGGCATCGATGGGGGGTTTGCTGAGTATGTGCGCATTCCGCGCCAGATACTGGGTGTCAAAGGTGTGATCAAGATTCCAGAGGAACTCCCCTTTGAACTGGCGGCATTAGCTGAGCCAATTTCTTGCGGGCTGGCAGCTCTGCGGGTCAACAGAGTAAACCCTGGTGATACAGTTGTTATAGTGGGAGCCGGCCCCATGGGGATGATCCATTTGCTGCTGGCCAAGTGGCGTGGAGCAGAGGTGATCATCATTGAGCAAAAGACAATGCGTCAGGAATTCGCAAAAAAATTGGGTGCAGACACTGTGATCGATCCCCATACCCGGGATCCCAGAGAGGCAGTCAAAGAACTGACCAATGATGATGGAGCAGAGGTGGTGATCACGTCACTGAGCGACCCACAGACAATCGAAAACTCCCTTCCCCTGGTGAAAAAGGGTGGCATTTTCAATATTTTTGGCGGTCCTCCAGCAGGGCATCTGATCAGCATAGATCCACGCTGGATTCACTACCAGGAGATCACCATCACAGGCAGTTTCGCTTCAACACCGGACGACTTCCGGGATGCATTCTACCTAATCGCCACAAAAGAGATCGATGCTGGCAGTTTAATTACAGACCGCTTCACACTGGACAACATACTGGATGCGGTGGAACGCGCCCGCAGCTTAGAGATGATCAAAGGCATGGTCCTTATGTAAACCGCGCAGAGAGACGCGGTCACGGTGCCAGGCTTGCTTTATTGCTTTATTTCTAGAACCGCTCCGGCGCACCCAAGGCCCGTTTATCGCTGCGCTAGCAGCGATAAACCGATGATTAGCAGTCGTCCCCACGCGCACGAGACCGCGAAGCAAAATGCGCGACAGAACCTCTGATCAGTCAGATAAATTCTATACAGGAGGTAATCAATTTGACTGGATTAAAAAGCAGGATAAAAAGAATCATTAAACCTGATACCAAACGCAGTTTGGTTATCGCTGTTGACCACGGTTATGCCCTGGGACCAATGACAGGAATTGTGGATATAGCCGGAACCATCAGCAGACTTGATGCAACCGGCCGGGTGGATGCCTGGCTGCTCACTAAGGGTATTTTACGCCATGCCTTCAACCCTGTAGGAACCCCCGGAGTTATTCTGCGCAGTTCAGGAGGTGCAACCATCGCCGGGCCTGATCTAAGCAATGAAGGATTGGTGACATCTGTAGAAGAAGGACTGGTGCTCGGTGCTGATGCCATGGCAGTATCAACATTTATCGGGTCGGAAAATGAGCGGGAAACATTGATCGGACTTTCTAGAACTGCAGATCAATGCCACCGCTGGAATGTGCCACTTTT
>CAZZEY010000092.1:0-5963 GCA_964653445.1 uncultured Syntrophaceticus sp.
ATTTTTGAGGAGTTTGTGATCCCCTATATTAAAAGACTGGATGAAGCTGTGCAGGAGTTCGGGCTCCGGGTCAGTGGGGCAGGCTACTGGGGTGAAAGCTGCCTTAAGCAGCCCCGCAAGCTGCTTGAGGCAAAAGCTCAGATATCCGGTTGTTCGCCTTTAGGCTTGATAGGGCTGGATCCTGATGTGGAGAAGGTGGGGGCAGATCTCTACAAGGAAGTCGCAGTGAAATACGATCTGCCCCTGGTGCTGGGAATAGATGCTCTGCTGCTGAACAATGGCTCGGTAAAAGCGATCATTGAGCGGGTGAAAAGATACATCAAGGCCGGTGCCCCAGAAGGGCGTTTTGCCATTTTATTAAATAACATACCTGCACACACCCCACCAAAGCACATTCACACAGCAGTAGAAGCAGTACGGGTTTATGGCAGCTATCCGATAGCCAGTGATCTTGACAGTCTGAAGGTCAAAACCCCGCGCAGAAATAGTTTCCAAAAGTTTTTAGAGCACAAACTGGTTGATAATACTCAAGGGTACTCTTTTGCATGGTTGGAAGGCATTCACCATTAGCGGAAACTCCGACAGGTTTAGAGAACTGGGCCCATCACTAGAATCGTTCCTCAGAAGTACCTTGGACAGGCTCAATGTATATTCGAACAAATTAACTGCATGAATGGTGACGGTATTCATAGGAGCGCCGTGCCCACCACCGCCCTAAATATTCCATGAGTTATGAGCTGCAAAAAGTTATGGCAGACACCATAGGAATTTTTTGAATTGGTGGCGAATAATAAATGGATTAAAAAAGATTAAAAAAGTCCCAGTGTGGGGGCGCTATTATTGAAAGGGTTATTTATATGGGAAAAATAGGTATTGTTACGGACAGCACGGCTTATCTTCCTTTTGAGTTTAAAGAAAAATACCAGATCGAGGTTGTGTCACTGGTTGTAAATTATGATGATAAATCCATTCCCGAGGAAGGAATCTTTTACAAAAAGCTGGATGATTTTTATAACTGGCTCTATAAGGCATCGGTTCTTCCCACCACATCACAGCCATCAACCGGAGATTTTATTGAAATATACCAGAAATTGAGTAAGCGAGTGGACAGTATTATTTCTATTCATATTTCAGGGGGGATCAGCGGTACAGTGAGTACTGCTGCTGCCGTTGCTCAGATGCTGCCTGATCTTGATATTACAGTTATTAATTCTGGATCTACATCTATTGGCCTTTATATGGCTGTACATGCTGCTGCTCGGACTGCCGCTGCCGGGTTGGGAAAAGAGAAGGTGCTGGAAAATGTTCGCTATGTGGTAGATAATTTGCAGGTGGTTTTCATTCCCGCGACTCTGGAGTACCTGAAGAGGGGAGGCAGGATCGGGGGTGCTGCTGCACTACTAGGGAATCTGCTGCAGATTAAGCCGATTCTATATTTTAATCCAGAGCGGGATTATATTATTGATGTCTATGAAAAGGTTAGAACAAAGGAAAAGGGAATCCGCAGGATGCTGTCGGAAATGAAAGAGGCATGGCCATATTTAAAAACTGCAGTGGCTCATGTGGCTAGTGATTCAGAGGGAGAGGACCTGCTGAAACGGGTTAAAGAGATCTGTCCTGATACAGATCCCCTATTTTCCAGTGTAGGCCCTGTTATCGGTTCACATATTGGGCCTGGTACAGTGGGTATTGCATGGTATCCCCTTACTCCAGAACTCGATAAACTAGTAAATGATTAAGTGTTCTGCTTTTCACTGCGGGAAGCGGTGAGGAAGAGATAAAGGCCAGTGATAATGACCAGGTCACCCAGCAGCTGCAGTGTTCCTGGTGCTTCGCGGAAAATCAAGAACGCAAGGATTGTGGCCCCTACAGGTTCACCCAGAGTACTGACAGATACCACAATGGTTTTAACATAGCGCAGTGCCCAGTTGTAAACTGTATGTCCTCCGATGGTAGGAATGAGGGTTAAAGCAAGGAACCACAGCCAGTCCAGTGGCGGGTATGGGTAAAAGGGGACTCCTACAAACAGATTAGCGATGAATAAACAGGCAGCTGCAGATCCGTAAACAAAAAAGACATAAGGGAACAGGGAGAGCTTCATACGCAGTTGGCGCCCGATCAAGAAATAGACTGCGATAAAAAACGCGCCGGAAAAAGCCAGAAGGTCGCCGAGTAGTGCTTTCCCTCCGATCTGAAAATCAGCGGCACCAACCAATATGCTGCCGGTTAAGGCAAGGGCTGCACCGAACATGCTTTTGGAGCTTATTGTCTCTTTGAGGAAAATATAGCCAAGGGTTACCACGAAGAGAGGCTGCATGGTAACCAGCACTGTAGAACTAGCAACAGAGGTATACTCAAGGGATGTATTCCAAACAGTAAAATGGACAGCGAGAAAAAGCCCTGCTGTTAAGGCTGCTATTATATCGCTGCTGTTCATCCCTTTGAGTTCTTTGCGCCCACTTCGATTCAGTGCAAAGGGAGCGAGAAATAGAACTGATAAGGCCATCCGGTAAAAGGCGATCATTAATGGATGAGCAGTGGACAACCTGACGAAAATCGAGGAAAGTGACACACATATAACTGCCAGCAGAACTGCCAGGTATGGATTGAATGGTGGTTTTTCAATTGTTTGCAAAAAGGTTCCTCCTTGATGAAAAACAGCGCTTAAACTAATGCCATTTCGAAGAACAGTGTGTTTCTATATAACACAGGCTTTGTTAATCGGGAAAAGAATCTGCTGTTTACATATTATTTTTCTATGATAAATTCGATAGGGGATAATCTATTTCCTCTATCTATCAAAACGCCTGGTATGTCAGAACTGTGAGGATGGGTCAAAGGAGTTCATCATCACTTGACAATGACCAAATAAACGTTTAAAATGATAAATGCTAATTCACTTAACAGTAATGGTGGGTGTAGCTCAGCAGGATAGAGCATCAGGTTGTGGCCCTGAGGGTCGTGGGTTCAAGTCCCATCACCCACCCCATGTTTTACAGTGGGGCGTCGCCAAGCGGTAAGGCACGGGACTTTGGCTCCCGCATGCGAAGGTTCGAATCCTTCCGCCCCAGCCATAAATTGAATAGGACACATGCGCCATTAGCTCAACTGGCAGAGCAGCTGACTCTTAATCAGAAGGTTGGGGGTTCGATTCCCTCATGGCGCACCAGTGATAGCAAGGCTTCCAGCGGTTGGAAGCCTTGCTGATTTTCTGCAATGGGTGGCAAAAGTTGTGTATTCATTGCAGGTATAAATAGCAACAGAAAGGCAGCCGACAACGATGGGAAGAGGCGATATCTTTTTTGTGATATGCGGGTAAAGTCGCTGACAAACTCAACCATGCGGGTGAACGATGGCTTTTTCGGAACACTACCGTTCTTCTGTCGGTAACTCATAATACCACTCTCGATCCTTTTGGAAAATAATTTTGCCCTCTTCAAGAGCTCTTTCGAATTTTCGAAGGAATATTTTCGTAAGAATACGGGATTCTTCGTAGCCTCTGGGTTTAGTGCGAATTGCCCGGCTTCTGTTTGCTTTCAATCTCAACATTCTTCGCTCAATTTCATTTGATTTATTATTGTACTGTTCTTTTAAATCTTTGAAATTGATTTCCCGCATATTGACCACCCGCCTTCAATCATAGATAAGCCTAATAGTAATTTTCCATTATGTGGTTATTATATCGTAAGGGTAGGCAAAAAGGGGGACTATGAGAAGGCTTTGCGCTGATTTCTCTAAAGGGCAAAAAGAGTCAGAGAAAAAAGTTTGTTCATTTAGCCAGTTCGGTTTTTGCGGATAGTGCGATTATCATGCGCCTTGGGGTATGTCCATTTATCTGGTGGAATTGATGTATAATACTTATACAGAATACTCCGAATGGCTAAACCGCCATCAATATTTTCGCTATTTCTATCAATCATTTACTAAGGGAAGAGGATGCAATCATGGCTTGGGTCAATGTCCTATTGGCAGGAATTGTGGAGATTTTTTGGGTGATTGGTTTGCGGTACTCCCAAAACCTTTGGCAGTGGGCGGGAACCGTTGTCATGCTTATTTTAAGTTTCTATTTAATCATAAAGGCCTGTGAAAGTTTGCCTTCGGGTACAGTCTATGCTGTCTTTACTGGCATTGGAGCGGCTTCTATTGTGTTGATCGATATTGTAGTTTTTCATACTGATTTCTCCTTGATTCAAGTACTGCTGATCGGTTTTATTATCTTTGGTGTTGTGGGATTAAAATTAACCACTGTAGAAAAGGATTTAGTTACCAAATCAGCAGTTAAAACAGAGGAGGAGAATAAGTGATGGCATGGGTATATCTAGTGATCGCCAGTTTTGGGGAGATATTTGGGATGGCCAGCATTAACCTATACCTTCGCAAACGAACCATCCCTCGGATGTTGTTGATTTGCCTAACATTTGGGTTTGGCTTTTTCTTCTTATCGTTGGCTATGCGAGCTTTGCCTATGGGTACCTCCTATGCGGTCTGGACCGGCCTCGGAGCCGCTGGGGCGGTATTGATGGGTATCTTGTTTTTTAATGAAGAGGCGAGTTGGCAGCGGATATTTTTTCTTGGATGCATCATCACTGGTGCTATAGGATTAAAATTGTTGGGTTAAAAAGAACGTGCTGCAACCAAGGTACCAAGCCCCAGGCAGATATGTAGGGATTGAAGAAACCGAGGATGATGGTGAGCCCTTTGAGGAAAAGATGGAGCGGCTGACAGGGGAACTGGCAGGGCTGATCTTTGAAGGGGATATCTGGATTGATATGATAGGGGATCGAAATCTGGCTGCCTATACATATAACGAAGAAATGGCAAAAGAGATTTATGACAGGATAAAAGATCAGTATTTCGAACGATTTGTTACCTTTGGTGCCAAGATGGCGGAGGTGACCAAATGAAGTTTGGGCTGCCGGAACATGTCCTGCAAGCGATTACAAGAGTACTGCAAAAGAGGGAGAACATTACAAGAGCAGTTATCTTCGGCTCCCGTGCCTCAGATGATTACAAATACAATTCAGATATTGATCTGGCCGTCTACTGTGAGGGGAAATTGCCTCCTGGACTGTGGGTGGATTTAGACGAGGCAGCGGGGATTTATAAAATAGATGTAGTGGATATGAATAACAATCTGGATGAAAAACTGCGGCGGAGGATAGAGGAGCAGGGAGTGGAGGTATATAGGAGAGGTTAAAAATCGAACTCAACAACCGCATCAACAAAACCCTTGAAGAGATAGCCCAAGCCATCTTCAAAAACTGGTTCATCGATTTTGAGTTCCCGGATGAGAACGGCCAGCCGTATAAATCATCCAAGGGCATCTTTGCCAGTTACTATGGGCAGACGACTCATAATGGTACCTCGTATTTTTTAAGAAGGGATTTGCACCGGATCACGCTTTCCTCATTTCCTGTACTTCCCAATCACCGCTTTGATGGCCAGGTAACTCACCTCATCAGGCAGTGCGTCTTTGATTGGCCTTAATCCTTTACTGCCCAGAGATTTAACCTTTTCCAGTAATAACTCCTCATACTCTTTGGGAATCCAGGCATCCCAGTCCAGTTTATGTCCTTCCTTACCGCAGCGCAGGATGTGGTCCTGTACTGTTGTGAGTGTCAGGCCGCGTTTTTGGGCAATCTCTTCGCAGCTATCCCCCTCCTGGTACATCATATAGGAGATGATATGGCTGGGTGTGCGCTTGGCTGCTGGAGATTTTGCCTGAGATTCAATCTGCGAGCCGCCAGAAGGTGCAGTTGGTGGAACAGGCGCATCAGCGGTTGCAGAAGGGGCAGCAGGTTGGCAGCCGGTTTCCTGTACATAGTTCTGAATCAACTCCAGAAATAAATGACCATAGCGGGTGAACTTTGTTTCACCCATCCCTTTGATGGCCAGCATCGATGCTTGGTCTGTTGGGCAAACCTCAGCCATTTCACGCAGTGTGGAATCGTGGAAGATGACAT
>CAZZEY010000093.1:0-5912 GCA_964653445.1 uncultured Syntrophaceticus sp.
GATTATCTCCAAGCACAACCTCAAGCAGTTGTTTAACTTTGGGTATTTCCAGCACCACTGCAAGGTCCCTCTCCTTAAGGCTGCTGTCCTTTGAAAAATAAAGCTACATGCTCGATAAAATCCTTGATACCTGTCGGTGTCTGCTGCTCTACCCCTCCAAAAATGGAGGCAATTCTCCATGTGCGCAGAGATGCCGGTGATCTGGGATAGGTCAGAATATATGATTGATTTTTCCGCACAGCATCCTGAACCGCTCTATCAAAAGGCACAGAGCCAGCCAAACTCAGGTTTAAATTTAAAAACTGTTTGGAAACACTGATCAGTTTTTGGGCAGCAGTTTGACCATCATCCTCACTTTTTACCATGTTAATGACCAGTTTGATACAACCTGCTGCTGAATTATTTTTCAGGACCTTAATCAATCCATAGGCATCAGTTAGTGCAGTGGGTTCTGGAGTTGTTATCAGCAGTATTTCCTGAGCAGCAAGAGTGACAGCCAAAACCTGGTTGGATATCCCTGCACCTGTGTCAATCACCAAATAGTCCATTTCATTATCATAAACTGCCACATCCTGTAGTATTTGTTTAAGTATGTGTGGTTCAATATTGGCTAGTTCTTCAATACCTGAACCACCAGGTATAATCTGCAGTCCCTCTGGTCCCCGGACAATAACATCCTTGAAGGAACACTTACCCTTTATTACATGGTTTAAATTGTACTTAGGTACTAATCCCAAAACCACATCAACATTTGCCAGTCCCAAATCAGCATCCCAAAGAACCACCCTGTACTTAGCCTTAGAGAGTACAATAGAGAGTGCTAAGGCAATATTTGTTTTTCCTACACCACCTTTTCCGCTGGTAACAGCAATTACCCGGCATCTTTTACTGTTTTCAAAAACCTGGTGGCTGATTTTTTTGTGCAGATTCCTGGTAAGATGCCTCAATTTTTCGGCCTGATCGTTCATGGTCATTCACCTGCAATATTAACTGTGCAAGCTGTACCGGGTCGGCAGTTTCTATATCATCCGGTACATCCTGTCCAGTAGTAACATAAACTAAACTTTTCTTCATACTGTTAACCACATTCAGAATAACTCCGTACCTGAAGGTTTCATCTAGTTTGGTGAATATTAACTGTTTTACCGGAAGCTGACCAAAGCGGGATATGATTTCCCACTGATCAGACTGCTTTGTAGTTGCACACAAGACAAGGAATATTTCTAACTCAGGACAGGCACCTAAAAAAGCCTTCAACTCAGCCATAGCTATTTCATCTAATGGACTTCTCCCAGCGGTGTCCACTAGAATAAGTTCCTTATCCTCATTTTTAATAAGTGCATCCTGGAGCTGTTTGGGGGTTTGGGCGGTTTCCATAGGTACTGCCAATAGATCCGCATAGATTTTCAGCTGTTCCACAGCTGCCACACGATAGGTATCGACAGTTATCAAAGCCACTTTCTTTTTTTCCAAAATAGAGAATTTTGCTGCCAGTTTAGCAATAGTAGTTGTCTTCCCAACCCCTGTTGGGCCTACCAAGGCAATTATCCTCTTCTTCCTATTCCCTCTCCCAAAGCTGATAGGCCGTGATTTAGGGAAACAGCTGGCAATAGCCTCCACAACAGCCCTATTTACCAGTTCCACGTTATTCCAACTTGATGATGGCATCTTCTCCATAGTTTCATTTACTAACCGTTGAGCAAGTTTATCTTCCACATCACTAAACTTTAAGGTTCGGTAGATGAACTGAAAGTATCTTGGATAACTGCTGCTATAACCGGTATTTGCCTCTAGTCCTACCATCATTTGACCAAGCATCGATTTTATATCTTGTATCTCTTCTTTAACACTGTAATCATCTGTTACTTCATTCTTTTCCAAAATCGGTCTTGGTGCTGTTTTCACTGAGATATCATCAACTGCAGGTCCACTTTGCAAAGAGATTTCATCATCTGCCGCTGCTGCTGTTACTTCTACCAGGTTCTTTCCAAATAAACCCAACAGCCCACCCTGGCGAAAATGTCTGGTCTGCAAAATCAGTGCATCCCCTCCAAAAGCTTCTTTAACCTGGTTGAGAGCGCCCTGCATATCTTCAGCTACAAACCGTTTAATTCTCATTAATACTCACCATCCCCAGCGACTCCACCTTAATTTCCGGAAGTATTTCATTAAAGGAAAGCACAACTAAATTGGGAATCAGTTTCTCAGTTAAACGCTTGAGGTGAAATCGCACAACCGGTGAGCAAAGAACAACAGGTTGACGCCCAGTATTTATAACTTTACCTGTGCGATCCACCAGTTTATTTAAAAGCTTTTGGGTTAGATGTGGCTCAAGAGCTAAAAAAGACCCCTGTTCAGTTTGCTGAATACCATCTTTAATAACCTGTTCCAACTCCGGATCAAGAGTTAACACAAAGAGTGTATGTTCATCAGCCAAATAGGGTGTAGTAATCTGCCTACCCAGGGCCTGACGTACATATTCTGTCAAAAGCTCAGGAATCTTAGTAGCACGCGCCGCATCTGACAGGGCTTCCAGAATTGTCACCAGATCCCTGATCGATACACCCTCCCTTAACAAATTGCCAAGCACTTTTTGAATCTCTCCTAAATTTAGCAATTCGGGATATAGCTCACCAACAACAGCAGGGTTGGTTTTTTTGACATGATCCAAAAGATTTTGCACATCCTGTCTGCTGAGAATATCATAGGCAAACTTTTTGATTATTTCAGTGAGGTGGGTAGCCAACACAGATATGGTATCAACAACAGTATAACCCGACAATTCAGCCTCCTCTTTATGATTGACCGGGATCCACAAAGCTGGAAGGCCAAAAGTGGGGTCCTTAGTTTTTATTCCATCCATTTTTTCTTGTATATCAGGACCCAGTACTAAACAGTGATTAAGTATCAAATTACCCTTTCCTACTGTTACCCCTTTAACCTTAATCACATAATCATTCGGTGGTAACTGCATGTTATCACGCAGGCGTATAGGAGGGACGATAAAACCAAAATCCAGTGCGATCTGGCGCCTGATCATCACAATTCGGTCAAGCAGGTCACCTTCTTGTTTGGCATCCACAAGTGGGAGTAAATTGTAACCCAATTCGACTTCCAGTGGATCTACCTGAACCAGTGAAAAAACATGCTCCGGTTTTTTGGCCTCTTCACTCTCTCGAGCCCGTAGCTTTTCTTCCTCTTCAATCTTTGCATCTGCTATAGACCGCTTCAGCATGTAAGCTAAGCCAATAAGGGCGCCAGATACGATCAAAATAGGCACAACAGGGAGTCCGCAAACAGCCAGAAACAACAGAAGACCTCCTGCTACAGCCAGCGCTTTGGGGTATCTGAACAACTGTTTAGCTAGGTCGATGCCAAAAGTTGAGTCTGCCGCAGACCTGGTGACAATAATACCCGCACTGGTAGATACCAGTAGAGCGGGAATTTGAGTAACCAGGCCATCCCCTACAGTGAGGACTGTGTAAGTTTCCAGTGCCTGCTGTAAATCCAACCCTCTCTGCAACAATCCAATCAAAAACCCCCCTACAATATTGATCACAACAATAACTATTGCTGCAATGGCATCACCACGCACAAATTTGCTGGCACCATCCATAGCGCCATAAAAGTCCGCTTCCTGCTGTATCTTTTCTCTCCTCTCCTTTGCCTGGTTTTCAGAAATAAGACCAGCACTTAAGTCCGCATCAATACTCATTTGTTTACCAGGCATAGCATCCAGCGTAAAACGCGCAGCCACTTCAGAAACACGCTCAGCACCTTTAGTAATAACAATGAACTGAATGACCACAAGAATAAGGAATATAATAAAACCAACTACAGGATTATTCCCAATAACAAATCCGCCAAACCTCTGAATAACCTCACCGGCATAACCATAAAGCAGTATTAAGCGAGTTGAGGAAACATTTAAACAAAGGCGAAGCAGTGTCATAACAAGCAGTAGTGCCGGAAAAACAGAAAAATCCAGTGTTTCCTGGGTAAATAAAGCCACCAGCAGGATCAACAGGGAGAGTGTTATATTGACTATCAGCAAAAAACTCAACAGTGCTGCTGGAACTGGAATTATCATCATCACCACTGCGAACACTACAAACACAGCAATCAAGACATCACTGTACCGTGAAAAACGGCTGCTACCGGGTGTTGCAGATATCATTAACTCACCCCCATCCTGCGTAAATAATCAGGCCTCAATCTATAGACAAAAGCCAGTACACCAGCCACAGCTTCATACAATTCAGCAGGTATCCTTTGATTAACATCCACTGTTTTATATAGAACCTGAGCTAAAGGGGGATCTTCAAAAATAACAATATCTTCATTCCTTGCAATCTCAATAATTCTGAGGGCTAAAGCATCCACACCTTTTGCCAGAACCACAGGTGCTGACGATTCCCCAGGAGCATAGCGCAGAGCAACAGCATAATGGGTTGGGTTGGTGATAACAACATCTGCTTGGGGTACCTGCTGCATCATCCTGCTGTAAGAAATCTTTCTTTGCTGCTGACGCCTTCTGCTTTTAACCAAAGGATCCCCTTCATAATTCTTGTATTCCTCCTTTAACTCTTTTTTTGTCATACGCAGTGACTTTTCATGTTCCCAGTATTGATAAGCGTAATCAAAACCGGCTAACAAAAGGAGCATAATACCAATACGAAGCACAATAGTACTGCCCAACAGACCAACCTCTGTTACCGCATCAGCGATGCTCATATCGATCAGTCTGGGAAAAATATCAATATTTGCCTTGACAGTGGTGTATACCAGATACCCAATCATAATAACCTTAGCCACAGATTTAACCAACTCTACCAGTGCTCGTTTGGAAAAAATGCGCTTAAATCCGCTGATGGGATTAATGCGCTCCAATTTTGGGGATAAGGGTTCACTGGTAAAAAGTAATCCCACCTGAAACAAGTTGGCAGTTAACCCTGCACCTGCTGCAACAACCATAATGGGCAGACACACCTGAAAAAACGCAACTGCAGTATAAATGGTTAAACTGTAAAGAGTTTTATAATTAAAATCTTCAAGCAGATAACTGCTGAAAATCTGTGTTGAAAAGGCTGCCACCTGTTCTCCCATCCAGGGGGCTAATAACTTTAAAATTAAAAAGGTACTAAGCAGAATAATAGCTGAATTAACCTCAATACTACGCGCAACCTGGCCTTTTTTACGTGCTTCTTCCTTGCGCCGGGGTGTTGCCTTTTCGGTGCGTTCTTCTGCAAATAGTTGTAGATTAAATTTTTCTACATAGTAGAGCAATTTGTCACCTTCCCAAAAGTATCAGCATATTCATTAAGTCTTCAAATAACCCTGCAAAAACACGGCCAAAAGCCCATACCAAAAGTGGAATCATTACTAACACCAGGGCAATTCCTAAACCGATTTTAAGGGGCATTCCCACCAAAAAAACATTCATCTGTGGTACGGTACGGGCAATCACACCTAAAGCCAGATCAGCAATAAACAGTGCCCCAAGAACAGGAAGAGCAATCATAAAAGCAGAACTGAACATCTGACCAGCCAGATTCATAACCCATCCAACCAATGGTCCTGATATATGTGCTGTTCCCAAAGGAAGATAATGATAACTCTGCTTTATCGCAGCCAACAGGTAGTGGTGTCCGTTGATCGAGATAAAGAAAATAAGGGCAATAATATACTTAAAATTTCCTAAGACTGGAACCTGGGTACCTGTGTTTGGGTCAATGACATTCACAATCCCAAAACCGGTCTGCACATCCAAAAACTGACCAGCCAATTGAAAAATACCGAAGGTCAGCTGTGTAAGAAATCCCAATGCTGCACCGATCATTATTTCTCCCAGAAACTGCAGCGATCAAGTACGAAATGTTCTGTAAAATCGCCCTCTGGTAAAAAATATTAGA
>CAZZEY010000094.1:0-5902 GCA_964653445.1 uncultured Syntrophaceticus sp.
GGCCTTACCCTTTTGAAACCGGTTGTATTTATATTGGCGAGGTTATGGGAAATAGTATCGATATGAAACTGCTGTGCATTCATCCCTGCAGCAGCAGTATATAAAGAAAGCATCAATGTAATCGCCTCCTTAAAGCTTTGCAGAAAGATCCGGCACATCGGTCGTTCAGTGCCGGAGGAGGCCCTGACAAGCAGTCCGCCTCCTTAATATCCCCTCTATACCTGCCCCACTTCAATGGCCTTCCCTAAAGTGCTGTCTGTAGCCTGAATCACCCTCTGATTTGCCTCATAGGCCCTCATAGCAGCCATCATGGACACCATTTCAGTAAGGGGTTGAACATTAGATGCTTCCAGATAGCCCTGCCTTACCTCACATTCTGGGATATCTGTAACCTCTATCTCTCCTCTATATAAACAATCACCTGTTTTGCGCAGAGCATGCCCCTCAGGGATCTCCGCCAGGGCAAGACGCTCCACAGCCTCCCCCTGATAATTGACAGCACCGGTCAACAGCCCACTGCCGTTCACCTTCAAATCACCATCAGGTACATAGATTCTCTGCAGCTGTCCACCGGTCAGTCCCAGCACCGCGCAGCCTGATGCTGTCACCAGACAACGGTTCCCATCCAGGTGAAAACTTCCCTGGCGGGTGCAGCACAATTCCCCCTCAGCAGTCTGCACAACAAAAAATGTATTAGTATTACCCAGCAGAGCGAGATCCAAGGGGTCACCGGTATCCTTCAGGGCACCGGGACGATAAGAGGTTGTAATCTCATCTACGACACTGCCGGTAGTCAACCTTCCGATGTTACGTTCCGGTGCTCTCCCCAATCGTGAAATAATCATTTCAGGAAAGGTGCGTAAGGAAGCCTCATCTCTTTTATATCCTGGAGTACCAACATTAGCCAGGTTGTTGGAAATCACATCCACCCTGGCCTGCTGTGCCATCATCCCTGCAGCTGCGCTGTAAAGGCCGCGTACCATTTATTCACCCCCTTTCTTAGCTTTTATCATTTAATTTATACTACCCTTGCCTCGGGAAATCCTGCTAAAGTGGCTAAATATTTCTTACTTTAGTCCTATAGGGGCTGCTCATTTTATTGCTATACCCCTACTTTAGGACGGCCGTCTTTTCTTTGTAGAGCATCTATCATATCCAAAGCCATCCCTGTTCCTTTAGCTACACAGGATATTGCGTGTTCAGCGATATTTACCGCCAATCCTGTCTCCTCACTGATCAGCATATCCAATCCATGCAGTAAAGCCCCCCCACCGGTCATGACGATCCCACGCTCAACTATATCTGCTGCCAGTTCAGGTGGTGTTTGCTCCAGTACTTCTTTTACTGTATTGACAATCTGGCAAACCGATTCCTGCAAAGCAGCAGCACATTCCTCTGCTGTGACTTCGACGGTTTTAGGAAGACCTGTTACAAGATCACGACCGCGAATCTGCATACTCGCCCCTGGATCTTTGGCTTGGGGATAGGCTGAGCCGACACCTATTTTCAACTCTTCTGCAGTGCATTCCCCAATCATAAGGTTGTACACCTTTCGCACATGCCTGATAATTGCTTCATCAAAGTCGTCTCCCGCCACACGGATCGACCTGGTACAAACAACCCCACCCAAGCTTAAAACCGCTACATCTGTGGTACCTCCACCCACATCAACCACCATATTACCCCTGGCTTCATCAATTGAGAGTCCTGCCCCAAGGGCTGCCGCTACCGGTTCTTCAATGAGATAAGCCTGACCTGCGCCCGCCTGAATGATGGCTTGTTTAGCTGCCCGCTCCTCTACACTGGTGGCACCAGAAGGTATGCATACCATAACCCGTGGACGAAAAAGAAAGCGCTGCCGAACCGCTTTGCGTATAAAATAGCGCAATATATACTCTGTAACACTGTAATCAGCTATCACTCCATCCCTTAGTGGACGTATAGCCACAATATTGCCCGGGGTGCGACCCAGCATCTGGCGTGCCTCATCCCCAACAGCAATCATTTCCCCCCTTTTTGTATCAATAGCTACAACTGTGGGTTCATTGATCACAATTCCAGCACTTTTGAGATAAACAAGCACAGTGGCTGTTCCTAAATCAACGCCGATATCTTCTTTCCAAAACATTTATTTCATTCCTTTCCGAATTGGATTGGTTATCATGTTTTGGTTTATATTAGCACTTTTTTAGGTAATTTCGACGTAGATATAGTTAAACCTTCCTGTGTATTTAAAAATTTCCCCTAAATTCACTCTCCCCGGTATTTTCTCCTTGTAGCTTCCCCTCCGCGCAGATGGCGTTCAGCTTTATTGCGGTCAAGGATCACACGCACCTTTTTGGCCAATTGTTTGT
Source organism: uncultured Syntrophaceticus sp. (assembly GCA_964653445.1). Classification (GTDB taxonomy): domain Bacteria; phylum Bacillota; class DSM-12270; order Thermacetogeniales; family Thermacetogeniaceae; genus DTU068. Next base: position 2,355 of record CAZZEY010000094.1, read on the forward strand.
TAATTCTTGGCAACCGCTCAGCCAAATCCTTATGAACCGTGCTTTTACTAACACCAAACACCCTGGCAGCCTGCCTAACAGTTGCCGAAGTTTCTAATATATAATTGCTGATCTTGATGCCCCGACGGCGGATGTACTCTTGCACTATGGCCCCCCCCGTATTAGGTTTTCAGTACAATATATCCAAGGGGTAAAGGAAAAAGACTAGCAGAAGCATCCGGTAACTTGAGGATCAATTTGCATAATTAACAAGATCAGGCTCTTTTTTTCCTGTTCGTATTAACAAATTAAAAACTGCCCAGCTGTTCGAGCCGGACAGTTCCAATAGATTAATGTCTTACTTGGATATGGTTTTTATTTTGGTACCTGGATAATAGTGTTTGAGGATTTGGCTGTATTTTGCTCCACTCTGGGCAAGCCCATCTGCCCCATACTGACACATCCCTACTGCATGCCCATAACCCCGAGTAGAAAAACGGACTTCCTTTCCGGTACAGGTCACCTTAAAATCGGTAGATCGCAGCCCCAAATTCTGCCGCAATTCAACTCCAGAGAACACCTGGGACCCCACCCTGACACTCTTCACCCGCCCACTTTCGGTGCACTCCTGAATCTCTACAAGATCAGAACCAGCAGCAGCGGGTATCGATTGATCAGCAATATCCAATTGCTTAAAAAAATCCTGCAGAGCTATTTGTGTGCTGACCGGTTCCTGCCTGTGGGCGGCATCATAGGTACAAGCAACACTTTTCAAATAGGGTACTTCATGCCCCCAGACCTCCCGGGCATCCTCAGTTCCCCTGCCACCACAGCTGGCATGATAAACCGGATCGATTAGCTGGTCATCAAAGGTTAATACCTGACCGCTGGTTTCCAGAACTGCAGAACTGATTTCTTTGTGATTGGAACGATAGTGCCAACCCCACCGCTTCCTCATTTCCTCAGTACTGATCCAGGCCTGGCAGTGGCTGGGGTCTGCACAAAGCTGTGCATTCGGGTGGTCCTCATCCTGTTCTTCCCTCTCCAATCGTAGCAGTGTATAAGTGCGAGCTGCTACTGCTTGTGCTTTTAATGCCTCCTCATGAAAAGCAGCAGGCATCTCAGCAGCCACAACACCGATTAGATACTGCTCCAAAGGGAGGGACACAAGCTCATCAGATGATATCTGCAGTTTTACCTGCAGCCCATACCCATCATCCTCTTTAGCCGGTTCCCTGCCTTCCCAGCCGCACCCCCGCACTAAAAGCGCTGGAATACCTATCACCACCAGTGCCAGCACAACTATAATATAGCCCAGCCAGCGGTAACGACCAAATTTTACTGCCATTTCCCCGCCTACTCTCTCCGCTGTTTATTCTAGTCCATTACCATTTTTATGCAATCAAGAGCAATGTTAGAACACCATCAACCATTTTCATCCCTTCATGCAGTGATATTTTTTCAATCGTTTATAGCCTTTTCTAGTATACTGCTTGTATACACAGTTGAAAGAGAACTTGTTAACAACGCAAAACTCAACAACATTGAATAAAGGCAATAAAACGATTATTATAATCCGGTTACAGCGGAGGGACTTTCTCTGTTATCCATAAGAATATAGCGATACAAAGAATAATTAAAACTCCATAGCTCTCAATAGGCATAATACTTACTATCTCCTCCGAATTATTATTACAACAATACCTGCTTTTCTGTATATTCCAACTGCTGTTTCTTATTAATTTAATACAAGTTCTGAAAGATAGCAGAGGATGAGCGCCTCTGCTATCTAAAAATTTACTCTTTTTACGAACTCGCGCCAATCCATTGCCTCAAGCTATTCGAACCTTTACTGCCAATTACCCGAAGATTCCCGGTAATGTGTAACAAATATCAAATTATTTCGGAGCCTTCGCTATATGACCTTCTCTCATTAATAATTGAGTCATTTCCTGAGCCTCTTGAATGGATTTTAACGCCATGTTGTATAAATCTTCATAACTGTACTCGATCCTGGCCACTCCCTGTTCCACTGCTTTTACTCCTACAGCAGCAGCCTCCGAGGGAAAGGCTTCCAAATCATCCATTGTAGGCAAAAGGTAATCATCTTTAAGCAGCCCCTTTTTTTCTGCGAAATTAGCTAATGCATAAGCAGCAGCTATGCACATTTCATCGGTAATAGTTTTCGCTCTGACATCCAGGGCACCACGGAAGATAGCAGGGAAACCCAGAGAATTATTAACCTGGTTGGGGAAATCGGAACGTCCAGTGACCATAATCCTAGCTCCAGCCTCTTCGGCTTCCCATGGCCAGATTTCTGGAACAGGATTAGCACAGGCGAAGACAATGCCTTCGTCAGCCATAGTACTTATCCATTCCTTCTTGATAGTACCAGGACCTGGTGCAGATAATGCGATAACCACATCTGTTCCCTTAATCGCTTCGGCATTCCCACCTGTACGACCTTCGGCGTTAGTTATTGTGCATAACTCCCATATCTCTTTATTATCTTTTAATTCAGTGCGCGCTGGATTGAGTATTCCATTAATATCGGTCATATATATGTTACCTGCAGAGACGCCAGCTTGAATCAGGACTTTTGCAATACGGATGTTAGCAGCTCCTGCTCCAATCATAGCAATTTTAACTTCATCCATTTTTTTACCTACTAGTTTAAGGGCGTTGATCAAACCGGCTAAAGTAACAGCTGCTGTGCCCTGCTGATCGTCATGCCAGACAGGTATTTCCATTTCATTGCGCAGGCGGTCAAGAATATAAAAACATTTGGGTGAAGAGATATCCTCTAGATTAACTCCGCCAAAGGAAGGCTGGAGATATTTTACCGTCTTGATAAACTCGTCCGGATCTTTGGTATCCAGACAAATTGGCACAGAATCTACACCACCCAGGTATTTAAACAGCAGAGCCTTGCCTTCCATAACCGGCATAGCAGCTTCCGGCCCAATATCTCCTAGACCCAAAACTCTAGTACCATCTGAAATAACAGCCACTGTATTCCACTTGTAGGTGTAGTCATAGACAAGATTCTTGTTTTTATTGATCGCCTTACAAGGTGCAGCCACTCCAGGTGTGTACCAGATAGCAAAGTCATCCATACTTCTGACCGCACAACGCGGTAAGGTTTGCATTTTACCATGGTAAAATGGATGGAGTTTCATGGCATCCTCTGCTGGTTTATTTGCTTTGGATAAAAATTCATCATTAGAAGCCATTTTTCATTTTCCTCCTCATTAAATAGTTTTTAGATTTCAATACCAATTGTTAAACACTACTGTATTTGGCTATAGCATCTGCGTACCAGTAAGGCAGCATAACAATCGTTAACTACAGTTTCTGAGAGAGTTTTTTACTTCTATAGCAAAAATCTTCTTAATGGATATGGCAACAGGACTCCGTAACATAGTGTATAACCAATTAAATTAATTGTTTTTTTATTCACAGGAACCCTGCTAACCATAGACATTTTGCCTATTCTATTTATACATGTCTTTTTGTTATACCTCTTAGTTTTATTTATCCAAAATTAAGTTATATTTAATATTTAACAG
>CAZZEY010000095.1:0-5878 GCA_964653445.1 uncultured Syntrophaceticus sp.
AACTTACACAGATGGCATTATTCTTGATGTAAATAAACAAGAAGTTATTGCAAAAGCTAAGGTGCTGACTACTCATGATAATTTGACCAAATGTATTGCTAATTGTTTCAGGAACTTGAAATGTGATGCTTTTCATGATGTCAACATGGTAGCCCTCTCTACAACTTTAGCAACTAATGCTGTAGTAGAGGGGCGTGGTGGTGAAGTTGGTCTGCTGTTAATCGGATCTGAACCAATAGATGAACTTCCAGCTAATATTTGTGAAGTTGTTAAGGGTGGGCATGATGCTGCAGGCAAACCCCAGGCTGAATTGGATACAGAGGAAGTTCGCAGTGCCATTAGAAACATGTGTGGAAAGGTTGAAGCTGTGGCCATCTCCAGCTTTTTTAGTGTTCGCAATCCAGAACATGAACAGCAGGCGCGTGAACTGGTAAGAGAAATGATGGATGTGCCAGTGGTCTGCGGTTACGAGCTTTCCAGGTCCTTAGGATTTTATGAACGCTCTGTTACCGCTGTTTTAAATGCAAAACTGCTGCCGATCATAGCTTCATTAATTGAGTCTGTGAAGAATGTATTAGTAAAAGAGGGTCTTAATGCTCAATTAATGATTGTCAAAGGTGATGGCAGTTTGATGAGTGAGAGTGTGGCCGAAATAAGACCTATTGAAACCCTTTTATCTGGCCCTGCTGCCAGTATCTATGGAGCTACATACTGCGGTGAAGTAAAGGATGCCCTTGTATTGGATATGGGTGGTACCACTACCGATATTGCGGTTCTCTCCAATGAGGTACCGAAGATTAATGATGAGGGAGCAGTTGTGGGAGGATGGGCAACCCGTGTCAGGGCAGCTGAGATCAATACCTACGGAATCGGCGGGGATAGCTATATACAGGTAGATAAAGATAGGAATCTGTTGATCGGGCCAAATAGGGTCTGGCCATTGGCCTTAGCAGCTAGTAAATATCCCAATTTGGTTGAGGAATTGAGATCCCAGTGGAAGATAAAAAATATTAATCCAATTTTTGGCCAGGCAGCTGATTGTTATATTCTGGTGCAGCAGGATATACCTTTAGAAATGACAAAAACAGAAGCTGCAGCTGTTGAACTACTAAAAGAGCAGCCTCACACACTGCAGTTTTTAGCTGATAAGATGGAGGTAAAAACCTATTTCGTGGACCTAAGCCGTTTGGTGGAAATGGGTTATGTGGATAAGGCTTCTGTGACTCCTACCGATATCTTACATGCAAATGGCCGTTATGTGCAGTGGAATAGGGATGCCTCCATTTTAGGGATAAAGATGCTGGCACATAAAATGGGAAAAAGTTATCAGGAATTTCTTGAATTAGCACTGGATGCTGTTATCAATAAAATTGCTCTTTCCATATTACAAAGTGTTGTCAATTTTGAAGGCAAAAAGCTAAATATTAAGGATGAGAAGGGAGCTATGTATTTTATAGATAAACTCCTGCATCAAGAAGATAAAGATATGATGGGCTGCAGACTTGAGTTTAAATTGCCGTTAGTTGCTATCGGCGCTCCTGTAAATGTTTATTTGCCAGAGGTGGCCAAGAAATTAAACCTGGATTTAAATATACCAGCCCACGCGGAAATCGCCAATGCCATCGGAGCGGCATCTGGCAATGTTGTTGAGGTTGTTCAGGTCTTAATAAGGCATGAAAATGACGAGTTTATTGTGCATGCTCCTTGGGAGCGGAGAGCATTTGAGAAATATAATGAAGCTGTTGAATATGCTAAAGAACAGGCTGCCAAGAAAGCGGCAATTCAAGTTGAAAAAGCCGGTGCCGCAAATTATGATCTGAGCACAGGCCTGGAAGAAACCTTTATTCCGGGATGGGATATCCTTATGCAAGCTGTCATAACAGCGGCAGCAGTAGGTAAACCGAAATGGTTGGTGAAAATCACCTAATGGGGATCTATAAAGCGGAATCTGTTGTTCTCAGGAGTAGGGTGTACGGTGAGGCGGACAGGATTCTTGTTCTGTTTACCAGAGAAATGGGAAAGGTTTCGGCCATCGCCAAGGGGGTGCGCAAGACAACCAGCCGTCTGCGCGGTGCTGTACAGTTGTTCAACCATACCCACCTTGTGCTGTATAGTGGTAAAAGCCTGGATACCATTTCTCAAGGGGAGGCGGAGGAGCAGTTCTCCTACCTGGAGCAGGATCTGGAGCGTTTTACCACTGCCAGTTACTGTGCTGAACTAGTGGATTGCCTCACACCTGACAGAGAACCTCAGCAGAGAGTGTTTTATTTGATTCTCTCCGCTTTAAGGGTATTGAAAGATGGGAACCCTGAGCTTGTGGCGAGAGCTTTTGAACTCAAGCTATTAGATCTGCTGGGCTACAGACCGCGCCTTGAAGGATGTGTTTTTGGTGATCACCCTGCTGTAATAGAGGGTAAGCAGGTAAGTTTTAGTATTGAGCGGGGTGGAGTGGTCTGCTCCGCTTGTGCTGAGCAGTGTAAGGGAGTTATTTCCCTTTCACCTGCGGTTGTAGGAGTAATGGACTATATTCTGCGCAGCCCGCTTCAGCAAGCTGTTAAAGCCAAAGTCAGCCCAATAATACTCCGGGAGTTAGCAAATCTTCTTCAGAGGTTTTTGACCTACCACGGGGACGTTAAACTCCAGTCCCGATATTTTTTGGATGTTTACCGAAAAGGTGAAACTGGTCAGAAGCATAAAAAGAAGTAGGAGGGGAAAATTAGGGTTGGAAGGGTGATCATATGGCTGATCAGTTGCTGGAAAAAGTCGATCTAATCAAAGAGCGGATGGATGTAAGTTATGAAGAGGCTAAAGACGCTCTGGAGAGGGCATCTGGTGATGTTGTTTCTGCACTTATAATCCTGGAAAAAGAGCTGCAGGATGATACATCTTGTGGGAAATTCATCAGGACCCTGCAAAAGGGGATGGCTGCTAAACTACGCCTGAAAAAGGGTGATAACACTATTCTGGAAATCCCGGCTGGGTTAGGAGTAGTTGGGGTGGTGGGGATGCTGTTAAGTGATGAACTGGCAGTTGTGGGGGCGGTGTGTGCGGTAACCGCCCTGCTCAGCAGGTGTACTCTGGAGTTTGTGGAAGAGGAAAGAGAAGAAACAGCAGAAGATAACATGGAAATACAAATAGAAACTTGACAGTGTACCACAGAATTGATAAATTGTAGAAAATAAGCCATGAGGAAGAAGAGTAGCCGCTTTGTTCCGCTGTAGAGAGCTGGGAATGGTGGAATCCGGCCGGAGCGGGTGGTGAACGGGGCTTCGGAGCAGCAGGAGGAAACCTGGTCTACTGGCCGGGGAGTAAAACCAGCAATAATTAAACCAAGGAGGGCGCAAAGCTTGCGCCAAACAGGGTGGAACCGCGGGAATAATCCCGTCCCTGTAGCTATTGCTGCATGGGGCGGGTTTTATTTTTTGATAGATTTTAACACAACAAGGAGGTATTTTTTGATGGCTGAGATGACCTTTCAGGAAATTATTGAAGCGCTCAACTCTTACTGGAGCCGCTACTGTGTTATCCAGCAGCCTTATGATGTGGAAGTAGGGGCAGGAACCATGAATCCTGCCACTGCTCTTCGAGTATTGGGGCCAGAACCATGGAATGTTGCCTATGTGGAGCCCTCACGCAGGCCCACAGATGGCAGATACGGAGATAACCCCAACAGGCTGCAGCACTACTATCAGTACCAGGTGATACTGAAACCTTCACCAGTTGATGTGATCGACCTCTATTTAAACAGTCTTGCTCACCTGGGGCTTGACCTGCAGTCCCATGATATACGCTTTGTGGAGGATAACTGGGAATCACCAAACCTGGGTGCCTGGGGCTTGGGTTGGGAGGTCTGGCTGGATGGTATGGAGATCACTCAGTTTACTTATTTTCAGCAGTGTGGGGGTTTTGAGTGCCGCCCGGTCAGTGCTGAGCTGACCTACGGGATCGAGAGGATCGCCATGTATATTCAGGGAGTGGATAATGTCTATGATATTGTCTGGTGCGATGGTGTTACTTATGGGGATGTCCACCATCAAACTGAAGTGGACTATTCTTATTACAATTTCGAGGAAGCAGATATCAAAATGCTGTTTTCCCTCTTTGAAATGTATGAAAAGGAGGCAGAGCGCATCAGTGCTAGAGGGTTGGTGCAGCCTGCCTATGACTATGTATTAAAGTGCTCACACACATTTAACCTGTTGGATGCGCGCGGCGCACTAAGTGTAACTGAGCGCACAGCATATATCGGCAGGGTGCGGCATCTTGCCCGTCTCTGTGCTAAAGCATACCTGGAACAAAGGGAACAGCTGGGTTATCCATTGCTCAAGGATGAAACCCTGCGGGAGCAGCTTTTATCTGCACAAAAGAAACAATCTTAAGCCATAGAAAAGGAGGTTTAATCGATGGATTATCTACTGGAAATAGGTGTTGAAGAACTGCCTGCCCGGTTGGCTGATCAGGTAATCGATCAACTGCAGAGGTCAGGAGATAATATGCTGAAAGAGAACAGAATCGGTTATGCGGATTTATCTGTTTATACCACTCCCCGTAGGATGACACTTTATGTACAGGGGATTGCCGAGGTACAGGATGACCTACTTGAGGAGGTAAAAGGACCGCCAAAAAGGGCTGCATTTGATGAATCAGGACAGCCTACCAAAGCAGCTAAGGGTTTTGCTCGCAGCCAAAATGTATCTATTGAGAGTTTGGTTGTGCGAACGACCCCTGCAGGGGAGTATGTTTTTGCTGAAAAGAGGATCAAGGGGCGACCTGCAGCTGTGGTTTTGAGTGAGGAGATCCCCCGTCTTATTGGCAGTCTTTCTTTTACACGCCCTATGCGCTGGGGCAGTGGTGATTTTCGCTTTATACGGCCGATCCGCTGGCTGGTCAGCCTGCTCGGTGATAAAATTGTGGATTTTGAGATCAATGGTCTGCACCCGGGATATTTTACTTATGGGCTGCGCAATTTCAGTGAAGAGCCTTTAGAGGTGCATACTCCTGATGAGTATTTTCAGAAATTAAAGGATGCATCTGTGATCCTTGATCAGGAGAAACGGAAAGAGAAGGTCTGGGAGTTGGCCAGGGAGGAGGCGAACAGGGCAGGAGGGTATATTCAGCCTGATGATGAGCTGTTGAATGAGGTCACCCACCTTGTGGAGAGCCCTACACCTATTTTTGGGGGTTTTGATGCCCGCTTCTTAAAGCTGCCCCCGGAAGTGGTGATTACTCCTATGAAGGAACACCAGCGCTATTTCCCGGTTTGGAATGAGGATGGTAAGCTTCTTCCCCAGTTTATTGCCTGTGCCAACGGTCCAGTTAAAAAGGAGCTGGTGCGCCAGGGTAATGAAAAAGTGCTGCGGGCGCGCCTGGCTGATGCGGAGTTTTTTTTCCAGGAGGATGTGAAAACACCCCTTGAGGATAAAGTGGAACAATTGAAAAAGGTTGTTCACCTGGAAGGGTTGGGAACTATCTATGATAAAGTGAATCGTCTGGTTAAGCTGAGCGCTTATCTTTCCGGTGTCATTGCTCTTACCGAACACCAAAAAGAAGTTGCAGAGAGAGCAGCATACCTTTCCAAGGCAGATTTGGTGACCGATATGGTTTTTGAGTTCCCAGAACTGCAGGGGATCATGGGAGGGTATTACGCCAGAATAAGCAAAGAGGACAAAGATGTCTGCCGAGCCATCAGGGATCATTACAGACCGCGCTTTTCCGGTGACAGGGTGCCTGGCACAAAACCCGGAGCAGTTGTGGCCATTGCTGATAAAATAGATAACCTAACCGGTTGTTTTGCTCTCGGCCTGGAACCCACCGGCTCCCAGGATCCCTTTGCTCTGAGAAGACAGGCTTTGGGTATCTGTCATATTATTATCGACCA
>CAZZEY010000096.1:0-5829 GCA_964653445.1 uncultured Syntrophaceticus sp.
TTTCTTAACAAACTTCCCCACGGTCACATAGCTGATATCAACTCTGGCTACAGCAAAAGTTAACCCTATTTCTGTTTATGTATTAATTTGAAATACATATATACTCAATCACATAATCAACAGGAGAATCAGGCAGCTTAATGCCTATATCTATATCTACTCACACCCTGCAACTGCAGGGACCGTTCAGTATCCCGTACCTAAAACAGGGAAATTCCAAACTGATAAAAGAAAAATAATAAGAAAGGACGGTGGAAGTGCATGGCTATCAAGCATGATGAGATTGATATTTACCATCCGGAGCATCTTCACCAGCAGAATGACTCAGACACACGCAGACAACATGCTCTGAAAAGAGCAGCTGAGCTTAAGGAGAAAATTAAAGAATACCTTGCTGTAAAAGATGAAATCCATACAGGCTTTGATCTGGTAGAGAAGTATAATGAAGCCCGCTCCCGTATCCTAAATTTCTTCAAAGCAAGTGATCAGGACTGGGCTGACTGGCGATGGCAGTTGCGCAGGAGAATTAACACAGTGGACCAACTGTCTCAATTTATCGATTTTACAGATAAGGAGAAAGAAGAACTTAATGAAGTAAGCAGTCATCTGCGCTGGGCGTTGTCTCCCTACTATCTAGCACTGGTAATGTGTGACAAACCCCACGGAGGAGTCTGGCTGCAATCTATCCCCAGCCTACAGGAAATCACTGATACCAATGGAAGTGAGGATCCCATGGCTGAAGCATGGACAAATCCCGCACCCTGTGTAACGCGGCGCTACCCGGATCGTATGATTATCAACGTCACCAACAGGTGTGCTATGTTCTGCCGCCACTGCCAGCGCAGGCGCAACATTGGAAACAAAGATACAAACAGAAACCGTCAAGATTTGGAAGCAGCTCTCCAATATGTAAGAGAAAACGAGGAAATCCGCGATGTTCTCATTACAGGAGGAGATGCGCTGCTCTTAAACGACAAGACACTGGATTGGCTGTTAGGGGAACTGCACAAAATTCCCCATGTAGAAATCAAACGCCTGGGAACACGCACTCCAGTGACCCTGCCGCAGCGGATTACTAAAGAACTGTGTTCTATTTTAGAGAAATATCCACCAATTTATATTAACACTCAATTTAACCACCCATTAGAGGTAACACCTGAGGCTAAAGAAGCATGTGATAGATTGGTTAAGGCTGGTGTAGTGCTGGGGAATCAGGCTGTACTGCTGCGTGGTGTCAACAATGACCCCCATGTAATGAAAAAGCTCAACCAGCAACTGCTCAGGTTGAGGGTTAAGCCGTACTATATTTTCCATGCCAAAAATGTAAAAGGTACCAGCCACTTTATCACATCCATCGATGAAGGACTGGAGATTATGGAACACTTAAGAGGTTACACCTCTGGAATGGCAGTTCCTACTTATATCATCAATGCGCCCTATGGTAATGGTAAAACACCTATTGCACCGAACTATCTCCTGGGCAAAAAAGGCAACCAGGTCCTTATCCGAACCTGGGAAAACAAGATTATCCCCTACGAAACACAATAGTAGTGGTTGGTGGTTAGTAAATCCGTAGAGGCGCAAGGAAATGACCTTGCGTCTTTTCGCGTACAACCACCAATCACCAACCACCAACGACTAATTTGGCTTGCTTTATTGCTTTATTGTTAACACCATCAACTAATGCCGGATCTAAAGGGTCATCGAACCAGGAGCTTTTTCATGGTATTATGAGCAATGGCCTCCAACCTATCATCCAGTGGATCCAATGAAACATCCTTCTTTGGAGACAGTGCTTTTGCTATCAAAAGGTCAGCCAGATGAGGATTTTTGGCAAGAACAGGGCCATGCAGAAAAGTACCGAAAGCATTATTATAATGGACACCCTCGGTACCATCCTCCCCATTATTCCCCTTCCCCTTGATAACCTTACCAAGGGGTTTTACCTGCTCTCCCAGAAAAGTGCGTCCAGAATGGTTTTCAAAACCTATTATATTGGAAAAGGGAATATCGCCCCCTGTCTTCTTCATTTCATCCTGTACCTCCACTGCCGTATCCAGGAGAATATCCCCCACCAATCTGCTGTCTCCTGCCTCTGTATAAGCATCAAAAACTCCAGCTCCCGGGATCTCAGTGCCATCATCCCCCCTGATACAGTGCCCTAGAACTTGAAATCCCAGACCAACAGCTAAAAGAACTGCCCCCTCTTCTACTGCTTCAATAATAAATGGCCCCTTTTTCTCCAGATCCTTCATCACCAGAGCACGGTGGCTGTCTGCTCCACCGCCCAGAAAAATAAAGTCATACCCGGTGAAATGCCTCTGGTCTTGGTCGCCAAGCAGCACCTGATCCACATCCACCTCAATACCCCGCCACTGGGCTCTGCGATAAAAAACCAGCAGATTTCCCCGGTCACCGTAAAGATTCATTATATCAGGATAAAGATGGCAAACCTTGATCCGCATTTTTCACCACCGCCTTTCCCATTTTCCGCAGAAGTTTGACGTAGCTGAAAAGGCTTGTATAAGAAGCCAGAACATAATACTGGTCCACCTTCTGCAGCCCGAGGATCTCCAAACTCTCCTTGCATCCAGGCTCAAGCACCAGTTTACTTGTGGATAGGCCGGCATACTTCAGCCGAACAGCTATCTCCGCAGCACGCCTCCCAGAGCAAATAACCTTGCTGAACGTAAGTTGATCCAATTTTTCAAAATCAGCATCCCACAGCCAGGAAACATCCTTTCCATCACCTGCCATGTCGTTAATAGCAATCAGCAGGGCTTTTTTACCCTCCTGGTGCAAAATGGTTTTCATAACCTCATTTACCCCTATGGGGTTTTTGATGAGAGCCAAAGTACAGGGACGGCCGTGATAGATAAATTCTTCCATCCTCCCGGTTGCAGTTGAAAAATGCGGAAGAAAGGCTGCAATATCTTGCAGGGGGATACCACAAATTACAGCTGCTGCACTGGCAGCCATGATATTATAGACATTATAGAAACCACGCATTGTAGAGTGCAGCCTGATACTACCCTCTTTTAGGTTGTTTTTATTACAAACATGCAGTGAAAACTTAAGCAGATCACTTTCCTCAACATCTGAAACAGTGAAATCAAACTCCGGCTTTTTAAAGGAACACCCTGTGCACTGGTAATCACCCAATTGACCGTAGTGATAGTAATTATAGTCAAGCGGTTGTCCACAATCCGGGCAAAAACTCCGCTCCCGAATCTCACTTTCCTCTGTCTTATTACTCTGCCCCTTTCCTTCTACCCCATAGTACCAAACAGCAGATTGTTCACGCCCAGCTGTCATTACCAATGGGTCATCGGCATTAAGTAAAAGTGCAGTTTCGGGAAGACAGGACAGAGTTCTGCGCAGCAGTGTGATGTTGTGGTTCAGTTCACTGTATCGGTCAAGCTGATCGCGGAAGTAATTGGTGACCACAACAAGGTCCGGTTTCACCGCTGGAAATATCTTTCCCACACTGCCTTCGTCAACCTCCAACACAAGGTTCCGACTCTGTGGTGCGCCCAGGATGTTACAATCTTTGATTAGGGCTGCAGCCACCCCTGAGATCATGTTTGCCCCTTCAGCATTGCCTGCTGCAGATTCTCCTGTATTCTTCAGGAAGTAGGTGAGCAGGTTAGTTGTAGTGGTTTTCCCATTGGTGCCTGTCACAGCGATAATCTTTTCATATGCAGGAGCAAGATAAAATAATAACTGCGGGCAGATTCTTAAGGCAATGGTTCCAGGTAAAGATGTGCCAGCGAATCGAAATAGGCGGCAGAGAAAGGCTGAAAATCGACCAGCATAAAAAGCTGCCCAAAAACGCAGATCCCTATTTAACAAATTTCTTTCCACAGCTCTTTCCTCCAAAAATACACTGTTAATTTTTTATGGTGTCTTTGGCCATTACATCAATTATACTACTATACTACTAAAACAAAAAAGCGACTTCTCATATGTTATTCAGTACCAGCAAGCAGTTTCCCTGTTCGCTCCTCATGGGGCAGCCATAAAGAGAACAGCAGCGCGGGAAGTGGCAGCAGACTGATAGCTTTGAGTACTGCCGGTATGCCCCACACATCAGCAGCAGCACCAAAAGCCAAACCTCCCAGTGCACCTACCCCAAAGGCAAACCCCAAGATTAACCCAGAGGCCAGGCCAACCCTGTTAGGAATCAACTCTTGGGCATAGACCACAGTGACAGAGAATGTAGAAATCAAAACAAACCCACTCAGAGCAGCAAATATCACTGCCAAAATGCCTGTACTATAAAGGAAAAGCCACAATAAAGGTGTTACCAGGGCAAAGGAAAGCACCATAACCCTTTTTCTACCGATCCGATCAGCTGCCAAACCACCGAAAATAGTACCCACAGCTCCGGAAAGAAGAAAAACAGTTAACAATAAAGCGCCAAATTGACTGCTCCCATTCAGGTATTCCTCTACATAAAGAGGTATAAAGTTGGTCATGCCAAGGTGTACCAGGGAGCGTAAGATCACTACCATCACCACCAGGAAGAGAGCCAAGATTACACCCTTTCTCATCCTGCCTTCTGAAGAATTTGTACTAGATACTCTTTCCCACTGGCGGACGTTTTTATCTGCCAACTGTTTTATTGCAGACAGAGAATAATTCAGCAGGATCGCTGTAATAACAGCAATTATAAGAATCGCTCCCACTCCCCTGCGACCACCCAGGTCCAGCAGAAGCGCAGCGATAATGGGGCCAAGCCCATGCCCTATATTTCCCCCTACTGAATAAATAGACAAAGCTGTAGCCTTCTTTTCCCCACTGATTAAAAAGGCCTGTTTAGATGCCTCCGGGTGATAGGCAGCAGCACCAATACCGCTCAATGCCACAGCAAAGAGAATAAGCACATAACCGGGAGCAAAACCTACCAAAGCCAGTCCGGCACCAGCCAGCAAACAGCCTACAGGTAGAAGCCAAAGAATCGCCTTGCGATCACTCCAAATGCCAAAAATGGGCTGAATCACCGAAGAGATCATATTGGAGACCAAAATTATAACACCGACTGCGGTATAAGAAAGGGAAAACTCCGCTCTGATCACTGGAAGTAACACCGGTAAAGCCCCACTGGCCATATCAGTAACTAAATGCCCAAAACTCAACAAAAAAAGAAGACTAAGCTGCTGCAACGATGATTCCTCCCATTTCTACGGCATATTAAAGTACAGTTTCTGTATAACATACAGTATCTTATGCCATCAGGCAGAAGTAATCAAGAAAATTGAAAACCTAAAAATCACTAATTATCCCCCTTTAGCATATTATATGGCAAATATGGGCTAATCTGGTTCAAAGCCAAGTAAAAGGGGGTAGAAAACATGACTGAGAAAGACAATAACACCGCCGAAAACTCAGCGGATACCCTATCCTATTACCCGGGTGTCCCGCAGATCAGACTGGCCACAGCTTATATTCCACCGCAGATGTTTAGAGAAATGTTCCCACTTTCTGAAGCCCTGAAAAAAGGAACACTCTTTCCAGAGTTGTATCGCCCGTACAGGCGCTATCCTATGAAAGGCGAGGTGTAGAAAATGGATAAAACACGTGTTAAAATGCTGCGGGAAATTCAGGAACTTGAGTTTGCACTGGTAGAACTCAACCTATACCTTGACACCCATCCCAATGATGACAAAGCCCTATCAACCTTCAATAACCTGGCAGCACACCTTGCAAAAGCTAAAAAGAACTATGAAGCACGCTATGGGCCGCTGATCAACTTCGGCCACTCAGGTCCGGTCAGTTCCTGGAATTGGATCGATGAACCCTGGCCCTGGGAAATTGAGTATTAGGGGG
>CAZZEY010000097.1:0-5760 GCA_964653445.1 uncultured Syntrophaceticus sp.
AGTGATGAGGAAAAAAATGCCATCAAAAAAGCCCTCAGCAGTTAAGATTGAACAGAACGAATATAATTAAACAGGGATGGGGCAGATATGTTTGGTAAATTAATTAAGAGCGGGAAGCGCTTTTTATCCCGCCCCTTTACCCTTTTGATTATACCTCCCAAAGGTGCTCAAACAAAATCATGTAGAATGCCCATCTGGTCGCTTATGTGCAGCAGTTTAGTGCTGGTCTCAGTTATTTTCTGCTGTACCTGGTGCTTTTATTCAGCCTGGCGGACAAAAGCTGATCAGAGAGAACTGGCTAAACTGCGCCAAATAAATCAGCAGTACGAAGAGGAGTTATTATCCATCCGTCAGAAGGCTGATGAAGCAGAGAGTTACCTGCAAGAGGTGCGCATTCTCGACCAAAGGGTCAGGGAAATGACCGGAATGGATGACCGTGGTGACATAGCCAGCAGGTCCAGCAGTTCCTCAAGAACACTATCACACCGTTTTTCCCATTCAGATCAAACCAACAGTGACAGCAGTAAACCTAAACCTGAAGAAGTGGTCAACCAGGTCACCAGGGTCAACACAAAAGCTGTTCAGGTCTGTGAGGAACTGCAGATTCTGGAAAGTGATCTTCAGGAGTATTTTGCTTACCTTGATGCCCTTCCGGACAACAGACCTATCAGTGGAAAAATAACCTCCACCTTTGACATGCGTAAAAATCCCTTTGGCGGAAGACAGACAGAATTTCACAATGGGGTAGATTTTGCTGCCGGTTATGGAGATCCAATTGAAGCTGCAGGATGTGGTACTGTCAGCTTTTCAGGATATCTCTCCGGCTATGGTCATACAGTGACAATCTCACACGGTTATGGATATGTGTCATCATACAGCCATTTAAGCAGAGCACTGGTCAAACAAGGAGACAAGGTGACCAAGGGGCAAAAAATTGCGCTTGCAGGCAGTTCTGGCCGCAGCACAGGTCCTCATCTTCACTTCACAATAAAAAAAGATGGTAAAGAGATCGATCCCTTAACTGTTCTGAAATAAATCCAACTGAAAAATGGTTGGAAAGGGGGTTGAAAATGGTCTGGATGAAAAGAAGCGCTGCCAATGATAAAACAGAAACCATTTTGGGAAACGGCTCCTGCTGGGAAGGCACAATGAAAACAGATGGTTCTATGAAGATCGATGGAAGGTTCAAAGGTCTTATGGTAGCTGCAGGTACCATCGTCATCGGTGAAAGCGCTGTAGTAGAGGCAAATATCGAAGGGAGCAATATTCTTATTGCTGGAACTGTACATGGGGATGTAAAGGCAGAGGGTAAACTGGAGATCACACCAAAGGGTAAGCTCTATGGAAATTTCAGTGCTGACAAACTGCTGGTTGATGAAGGATCTATTATTCGCGGGGAATGCCTTATGGATACAAATCCTGTTGACCATGAAATTTCTGATTCTTCTCCTTCGGCAGATAAACAGGACGCATAAACAGCTGCTGTTCGCGCAAAATAACAAAAACTAAAGGGGGAGCAAGATGGCGCTGATAGCAGTTGAGGAAGGTTTAGGTAATATACAAAAGGCTCTGAAAGAGGCAGGTCACCAGGTGGTTGGGCTGAATCAGGCAAATCAAGAGCGCGCACATGTCATTGTCGTCAGCGGTGTTGATCACAATATGATGCAGCAGGATGATATCAGAACCACTGTTCCTGTAATTAATGCTTCAGGTTACACTGCTGAGGAAGTTGTTGAAGCTGTCAGAGATCACCTGGTATAGTATTTAATTTCAGTTATCATATATTTCCGGTTAATACACTGGGACCGGCGTTCAAGTCAAACGGCGCCGGTGATTGTTTTTCTTCTGAACCACCTGACTGTTTTTTTATCCCAGTTGGACGACTTTCCAGATGTACCTGCAGTATGGCCGCTGTATTGCTCTGCAGCGGCAACCACTGCCTTGGAGATGCATTCAGCCATCTTCATGACCATACTGAGGCGGGTATTCTGCAGCACCAGGTGCTCCAAAAAACCCCCGATATTTACCACACCTGAGATAAAGATCTCTCCTACCGGTGGTAACTTTTTATGAACTCCTGTGCCCGGATAAAGTGGGCCTTTCCCCACGGTGATAGATCCCACACTTTGAAGTTGACCAAGACAGGCATCAACAGCGATAATAAGGGATGAGGAATAGTTTTGTTGGATCTGCTGTAGTTTATCCGTTAAGTTTACTGCGTGTACCGGCTCATCCAGGGTGCCGTAAACAGGAATAAGGCCTGGTGCCAGTTGAGTGACCCGACTGCCCACCAATGGCCCTAAACTGTCACCTGTGGAGCGGTCGGTACCAATGGCCAGCAGTACTGTTTGGCGCTTTCCAAAAGGGTTCTGTTCCCTGAGGAGGCCAGCCAGCAGTTCTGTAAGATCTGATACAGCTTGTTTGTCATCAATAAAAATACGGCGTTCCTCCAGGGGAGGTATATCGGGAACTATCTTTGGGGAATTACTGCTGCACATTATTCCTCTCCTCCTGTTTTTACTTATAGTAATATGGTGAAACAGCTGAACTTATACCATATATTTTCCTAAAGAGAGGAATTGTAAACAAGGTTAGGGTTTTAGTGGTTATTTACATATGAAGGGTGGGTTCTGATGGAAAAGGAAAAACTGCTGCGGCAGCTGCCTGCAGTTCACGAACTGGTCAACCGCTGTGAACCTGCGGATTATCCCCCGCACCTGCTGACCGAATCAGCTCGGCATGTATTATCCAACTGGCGCTCAGCTATACTGTCAGAGGGGGTAACTCCTCCAGATATTAAAACTCTTGCTGCAGAAGTTTTGGATCTGGCAGCTAAAAGGTTGGAAAACAGTCTGCGCCCGGTGATAAATGCTACCGGTGTTGTGCTGCATACCAATTTGGGGAGAGCGCCTTTAAGTGATGCCGCCTGTGAAGCTGTGCTCAAAATTGCCAGGGGTTATTGTAATTTGGAGATCGATTTGGAATCAGGTAGGCGTGGTGAGCGCTACAGCCATGTGGAAGATATTTTGTGCAGGTTAACCGGAGCTGAGGCAGCTCTGGTGGTCAACAATAATGCCGGTGCGGTTTTTCTCGCTCTTCATTCCTTAGCCAGTGGAAAAGAGGTTATCGTATCCAGGGGAGAATTGGTGGAGATCGGGGGATCCTTTCGCGTGCCCGAGATTATGGCCCAAAGTGGGGCTATTCTCAGGGAAGTGGGTACCACCAACCGCACCCATCCCAGGGATTATGAGCGCGCTATAACACCTGAAACCGCGCTGATCCTTAAGGTGCATCCCAGCAACTTCCGGGTGGTGGGTTTCACAAGAGAAGTGGAAAGACAGGAACTGGTGGCCCTCGGACAGCGATTTCAGCTTCCTGTTATGGAGGACCTGGGCAGTGGGGTTTTTGTGGATCTGCAAAAATATGGTTTAGATAAAGAGCCGTCAGTTCAGGAGACCATTAAGTCTGGTGTTGATGTAGTCACCATCAGTGGGGACAAGCTGTTGGGGGGACCCCAGGCAGGAATCATCCTGGGAAGAAGCGAGCTGGTAGAAATAATGAAAGACAATCCACTGCTGAGGGCACTGCGGGTGGATAAAATGACACTGGCTGCTCTTGAGGTAACTTTAAGGACCTATTTGGCAGACAACGCGGAAAGTTCTATTCCTGTTTTGGGTATGCTCTCCCTAACACCAGAGGAACTCCATAACAGGGCTTCAGACTTAAAGGATAAGCTGTGCAGTGCTCTGCCGGATAAATGCACGGTTCAGCTTAAAAAAGGGGTTTCCCGTACAGGAGGAGGGGCTCTCCCTATCACTGATCTGCCTACAACCCTTGTGGCTTTATCGTATTCCGGGATCAGCCCCACCACTGTGGCAGAAAAGCTGCGCCGGGGAGATCCCCCAATTGTTGTGCGGCTGCAGGATGATGAGGTTCTGATCGACCCCCGTACACTTTTTCCTGGAGATGATGAGCTCCTGATCAAGGCGCTAGAAAGGGTTATGAGGTGATATAATGGATAGATTTATAATCATTGGTACAGCGGGACATGTGGACCATGGTAAAACCCAGTTGGTCAGGGCACTGACCGGCATCGATACTGACCGCTTAAAAGAGGAAAAGGAGCGGGGTATTTCCATAGAATTAGGATTTGCCCCTTTACGTCTGTCCGGCGGCATCACAGCAGGGATTGTGGATGTTCCTGGACATGAACGGTTTGTTAAAAACATGCTGGCAGGAGCCGGTGGGATCGATTTGGTGCTTTTTGTGGTAGCAGCAGATGAAGGTGTGATGCCCCAAACCCAGGAACACATGGATATTTTGGAACTGCTGCAGATCCAGAAAGCGATCATCGCAATCACCAAAACCGATTTGGTTGATGAAGAATGGCTGATGCTGGTGGAGGATGATATCAAAGATCTGCTGGAACCCACCAGATTCGCCGGGTCTCCTATCATTCCGGTATCTGTGGTTACAGGCAAGGGATTGGAAAAGCTCCGTGAAGTTGTGGAAGAATTGGCCAAGGATGTTGCGCAAAAACCGCGTGTTGGTGATGCGCGGCTGCCCATCGACCGCATCTTTACCATCACAGGTTTTGGAACAGTGGCCACAGGCACCCTGTTCAGCGGCAGCCTTCACACAGGTGATACTGTGGAAATTCAGCCATCAGGGATGAAAGCAAGGGTGCGCTCTCTTCAGGTGCACGGAAATAAAACAGAAGAGGCACTGGCCGGTCAGAGGGTAGCGGTCAATCTGACCGGAATTGATGTGGATCAGGTGGCAAGAGGGGACGTACTGGTTACACCAGGGGCATTCACTGCAGTACGCCGGATTACCGCGTCTCTCAATTTGCTGCCCAGAGCACCACACCCATTAAAGAACTGGCAGAGGGTGCGCTTTCATCTGGGCACAAAGGAGGCACTGGGCCGGGTGCGGCTGTTGGATCAGGATGAAATGTCTCCCGGCAGCAGCGCTCTAATGCAGCTGGAACTTGAGGAACCAGTTGTTGCCGCAGTACACGACCGTTTTGTGATTAGGTATTATTCCCCTGTTACTACCATCGGGGGAGGGGAGATTATCGAGGTTGGAGTTAAGCGCTACCGGCGTTATAGGGAAGAGGTTCTTGACGGTCTGGAGCGCAAGCTGACCGGAACACCTGAGATGAGAGTTGAAGAAGAACTGCGCTCTATGGGTGAACCTGCTGCTCTGGATGAGCTGACCGATCGGGCAGGTATCAGTGAGGATGAAATTATCCGGATCGTTGAGGATTTAGAACAGTCAGGCAGGGTGCGGGTATTTATGGTGGGTAGTGAACAATTTGTCGTTCCATCATCACTGGAGGAGGAATGGCTCAGCAGGGTTAAGAAAACCCTTGAAGATTATCACCATAAGTTTCCCCTGCGCAGTGGCCACTCCAAGGAGGAACTGCGCACACGGTTTTTGAAATCACTCACACCACGCCTGTATCAGGCAGTTATAGATAGGTGGGAGGAAGAGGGGGATGTATCCAGTATAGGACAGAATCTGGCGCTTCCTGATTTCTCTGTTCAATTGGCCCCGGAACAGGAAGAACTGGTTGATAAAATGCTCCAGCAAATGAAAGCTCAACTCTTTACTCCACCAGGTGCAGAACATGTCCAGGAAATGCTGGGAAATGATATGGATTTAGTTCAGTACTGTCTGCAGCAGGAACTGCTGGTAAAGGTAAGTGAAGATCTCTTTTTTCTCAAAGAGGGGATAGAAAAAGCGTGGCACCTTTTG
>CAZZEY010000098.1:0-5758 GCA_964653445.1 uncultured Syntrophaceticus sp.
AAAAAATTTGATCCAGTGGAGGAGATTCTGCAAAAAACCTGAGGTGGTGAAATTGTGAGCAATTTACTGAAATATATGATCGAAAACGCTTCTATGATTCTGGATTATGGAGCTACTCATTTTTCTTTGATTTTCAGTGCTGTGGTCATTTCACTGCTGGTATGGATTCCTCTGGGAATCTTGATTTCCAGGAATGAGAAACTGGCAAGTATTGTGTTGGGGATTGCCAATACCATTTTCTGTATACCAAGTCTTGCTTTGTTCTCGGTTTTTGTTACAATTCCGTTCTTAGGCCTGGGGAGGCCTTCATCCTTACTGGCTCTAGTGCTTTATGCTATGATGCCGATGGTGATCAATGTTTATCAGGGTATCAAGGTTGTGGATAAAAATGTTATTGAAGCAGCCAAAGGTATGGGGATGAGTTCTAATCGGATATTAAGAGAAATCCAGTTACCTCTGGCTGCTCCTGTAATGTTTGCAGGAATCAGGATAACTGTGGTTATGGCTACAGGTATTGCTGCCATTGCTGCCTATATCGGGGAAAGAAATTTGGGTCGGCTTATCACAGAGGGCTTAACGCGAAACCATGTTGAGATGATTCTCTCTGGTGCTATACTTGTTGCTCTGATTGCTATTTTCTTTGATGCCGTGCTGGGTGCTGTTGAAAAGATGCTGGTGCCCAAGGGTTTAAAAGTACGCCGCAGTAATTAACCTGAGTGTATGGGATGAGGGGGAATAGAACGTGATCGAATTACATGATGTTACAAAAATATATGATGGCCAGACTGTACCGGCTGTTAAGGATTTGACATTAAAGATTAAAGAAGGGGAAACCTGTGTTTTCGTCGGCCCGTCTGGCTGTGGTAAGAGTACTATTTTGCGTATGATTAACCGGATGATCGAACAGACCTCCGGTACAATACTGATTGACAACAAAGATATCCGGGAAACAGATCCCGATCATTTAAGAATGGGAATTGGCTATGTTATTCAGCAGATCGGTTTGTTGCCTCACAGAACCATTGCTGAAAACGTCAGTATTGTTCCCCGTCTCTACGGGTGGGACAAGGAAAGAATCCGCAAACGGGTTGATGAACTGCTGGAGTTGATGGGGTTGGACCCGGAAGAAACAAGATCAAAGTTTCCTGCACAGCTCAGCGGTGGTCAGATGCAGAGGGTCGGAGTTGCCCGGGCAATGGCTGCAGATCCACCGATTATGCTGATGGATGAGCCTTTCGGTGCTGTTGACCCCATAGTCAGAGGGCACCTGCAGGATGAGTTTCTCAGACTGCAGAGGGAGATGAGAAAAACCATCTGTTTTGTGACTCATGATATTAATGAAGCCATCAAAATGGGTGATACAATAGCCATCTTTGAAAAGGGGCAGCTTGTGCAGCATGGAACACCTCAGGAGATTCTATCTCAGCCGAAAAATGAGTTTGTTAGTACCTTTATCGGAACAGACCGGGTTGTGAAGATGTTAACACTCTTCCAGGTGCGCAGCATTACTAAGGCGAACCCCTGCATTATCCGGGAAAGTGAACTGGCCAATATCCGCCAGAAAATGCAGGATGAGAATGCTAACGTCTGCGTCCTGATGAATGAGTACACAAAACCATGTGGTTTGATTACCCGGGATGATTTGGAAAAAGCGGGTGATGTGGGTCCGGAAAGGATCAAGGAAATAGCATGCAGCAGAAAGGATGCATTTATTGATGGCGATCTGCTCTTGAATGATGCCCTTTCACTGATGCTGGAGTGGGACTGTGATTACCTTGGGGTAATGGATGGGGCTCAGCTTGCCGGAGTGGTATCGCTGGAGGATATTAGGGATAGTGTCCGCAGGAAAGAGGGTGTTTGATAGATGACCTTGGAGCGTTTTCTTGATGCACTGTCGAGAGTTCCTCATGATCTGACCATTCATATCATCATGGTGCTTATCTCTCTGGCTATTGCTATTGCCATCTCTATGCCTATGGGAGTTATCTTGACCAGACCGCGCTTCAAGAAGTTTGGAGCCCTGGTCATGAATATCCTCAATATCTTTCAGGCCTTTCCCGGTATGGCCATCATCGCTTTGACTATGCCTGTGCTGGGGCTGGGGCTTAAACCCGCCATCGGAGCTTTAGTTGTGCAGGCACTCTTGCCTATTGCCAGAAATACTATAGCTGGTCTTTATGGTGTTGATCCCAGTATGAGGGAAGCAGCACAGGGTATGGGAATGTCTGAGAGAAAGGTTTTGTTTGAAGTAGAACTGCCCCTTGCGATGCCGGTTATTTTAGCGGGTATCAGAACATCTGCTGTTTATGTAGTTAGTGTGGGGACGTTGGCAGCCTATATTGGTGGTGGAGGCCTGGGAGA
Organism: uncultured Syntrophaceticus sp.; assembly: GCA_964653445.1. Lineage (GTDB taxonomy): Bacteria > Bacillota > DSM-12270 > Thermacetogeniales > Thermacetogeniaceae > DTU068. The sequence continues at coordinate 2,362 of CAZZEY010000098.1, forward strand.
CATGATTATAGCTGGCTTAAATATGTTATGGGCTGAGTTCATCATTGTGGGTGCTGGATTTGGTGCACTGTTAGCTATTTGTTTTGACCGGGGGTTGAGCTATGTAGAGTACAGGCTTACACCACCGGGCTTTACAGCAATTAAATAAGCTAGTTATCTCAACAAGGGGGTGGGTATCTGGTTTAATTATTGTTGTTAACTGGGGAAAGACCTGAATTCAACTAAAAAGGGGGATATGAATGAAAAGAAGGTTGACACTTGGTCTTGCACTGCTCTTGATACTGGCGCTTGCAGTTGTTGGTGTTACTGGCTGTGGTGGCGATACTTCATCAGATGCAGAAGAAGGTCCTGAGATTATAGTTGGTTCCAAAACCTTCACCGAGGCTTTACTGCTTGGTGAACTGACCTATCAATATTTGGAAGCAGAGGGCTATCCAGTAGAGAATAAGGTTGGTTTAGGTGAGTTGGCTGTTGTCAGGCCTGCTTTAGAATCAGGTGAGATCAATATGTACTGGGAGTACACCGGTACTGTTTTGATCGCTGTGATGGAAGAGGAACCGAGTTACAACGAGGAAGAGTGCTACAATACTGTTAAGGAATGGGACGCCGAGAACGGGATTGTTTGGCTGCCCTATGCTGAATACCAGAGCACATACTGTATACCTGCTAGGAGAGAAATCGCTGAAAAATATAATTTAGAAACCATCTCCGATTTGGTTGAGCAGATTAAGAAAGGTGAAAAAATCCGGCTTGCAGGTTTCCAGGAATGGGTAGAGCGTTCAGATGGACTGCAGCATGTGGAAGAAGTTTATGACTTCGAATACCCCAGGGATCAGGTTAGCATGCTTGCCATGTTCATGGGTCTAGAAGCCATGAAGGAAGGCGAGGTTGATGTCTGCATCTCCAACACAATCGAGCCCAGAATCAAGGCTTATGACCTGGTTGTGCTGGAGGATGACAAAAACTGCTTCCCAGTTTACAACCCGGCACCTCTGGTAAAGCAAGAGATCATTGACGCTTATCCGGAATTAGAGGAAGTAATGCAGAAGCTGACAGATGAACTGACCGAAGATGCAATCAACGATATGTGTGCAGCAGTTGATGTTGACAAGAAGAGTGTTGAGCAGGTAGCCAAGGATTTCTTAACAGAAAAAGGGCTGATTTAATTAAGCAGTAGATGTCTGTCCCTGGTGATTCTATTAAGGAATCACCAGGGTTAATTTTTTAGTGCCGACCGGGCGCCGGGAGGGTTCCGCCGCGCGGTCTCCGGAGAACCTCTGCTGCTTGTGATAGTTAGTTATTGGTCATTAGTCGTTGGAAGTATAGCCATTAGAAATAGTAATGTGCTACACCCTCTAACCAACTGAAGTGCAGTATGAACCGTCAGACAGGTAGGTAACTAGCAGCCAACGACCAACCACCAACCACTAAATCACCAATCCCCTGCGCGTGGTATGTTTATGTGGCAAACGAAACGTCCCCTTGCCACGGCGGGAGAGGAGAGGGAGAAGTTGATATGTATTTAACAGAGTATGAACAGGAAATGCTTGATGGAAAATATGGTGCAGCCAAAGCAATGGCTTTGAAAGTACAGGTTGCTGTTGGGGAGTGTTTCGGGGCAAAGAGGCTGGTTGAGGTGAGCCGTGTGCATGTGGCATCCAGCAACCAGGAGGCTGATGTCTGGTTTGCGGAAAAACTGCTCAAACTGGGGGGGCGCTGTCTGATAGCTCCTACGGTAAATCCAGGGTTTAATGTTTCTTATTTGAGCCAGCTCCTGTCAATTTCTAAAGAAGATGCAGAGTTGACTGAAAGAGCGCACCGGGCCTACAGGGAATTGGGTGCGATTTTGACCTTAAGCTGTACCCCATACCTAGAGGCCAATGTGCCACGTTTTGGTGAGATTTTATCCTATTCGGAAACCAGTGTCACAGTTTATGTTAATTCTGTGATCGGGGCCAGAACCAATCGAGAATCTGTGCAGAGTTCTCTTTGTGCAGCTATCACCGGAAGAGTGCCTGAGTACGGGTTTTTGCTGGATGAAAACAGGAAAGGTACTGTGCTGGTACAGGTTGAGGCTGATATGAAATCAGATTTTGACTTTTCACTGCTGGGGAGCTGCACAAAAAAGATCGGGCCGGGGGTTCCTGTTTTTGTTGGACTGCCCCAGAATCCTTCCCAGGAGGCTTTAATCAATCTGGGTACCCAGTTAAACACCACCGGGTCCTATGCCATGTTCCATATCCCGGGGGTGACTCCAGAGGCCCCCACCCTGGAGGCAGCCTTTGGAGGAAAGCAGCCGGAACGGGTTGTTACCATCACAGATGATGATTTGCAAAATATACACCAAAAAATATCCCAACCAGCTGGGAAGATTGATTTCGCTATGTTCGGCTGCCCCCACTTTACCATCAGCCAGGTGCAGGAGGTGGCACACCTTGTTAAAGGGAAAAAACTTGCCGCTGAGATGTGGGTGCTGACCTCCAGTTTGAACAAAGAACTGGCACGGCGTACAGGGATGCAGGAGATAATTGAGGAAGCAGGAGGCCACATTGTGGAGGATACCTGTATTGACCAGCCCTGTTGGTCCCACTTGAGGGGGAAAACCGGGGTTACCGACTCACCGAAGTGTTCTTATTACGCCAGTATGAGGGGTATGAAGTTTATCATCAGGGACCTGGCTACCTGTGTTGAGGCAGCATTGAAGGGGGAAGTGTCGTGAAGAAACGGGAAACCACTGTAAAATGTCATAGAATTTCAGAGGGGAAAGTTACAGGAGAAGTGCTTATTTCCCAGGATGACATTTTGTTCTACCTGGTTGACCCGGAAAGCGGTAATGTTCTGGAAGAGGGGCATTCTTTAGAGGGTAAAAGTGTGGCAGGGAAGATCCTTGTTTTTCCTGCGGGGAAGGGGAGCTCATCTGTTCAGGTGGATGGGCTTTACCAGCTTATGATCAGAGGTAATGCTCCTAAAGCTATGATTATTGAAAGGCCTGATACCATCCTTGTGACCAGTGCCATCATTATGGAAATACCCCTGGTGGACCGGGTGGATCCTGTTTTCTATAAACTGATTAAAGATGGGGACTGGGTTGAGGTAGATGCTGACCAGGAGCAAATCACACTCACCCCATAATCGGTGCCAGGCTTGCTTTATTGTCTTATTGGGATTATTGGGGGAGTCAGATACAGTTCTTGCGGTCTATTCTCAGGCAACAGGAAAATCTTTTTCCAATGACTAATGACTAACCACCACCACTAAATGGGCTTGCTTTTTTGCTTTAAGCTTCATTATCATCCGGCGGTTCCTCTGATCAACAGTAGAACCATCCGCGCGGTGTTTATCCCTGCTGGCGCAGCGACCTGCGAAGGTTGTTACTTGCCCTTGACGAAGGAGCAGT
>CAZZEY010000099.1:0-5741 GCA_964653445.1 uncultured Syntrophaceticus sp.
ATCAGGGCACTGCCGGGAGCCAAAGCGATTTACCCCCTTCAGGCCTGTATGTTCATCGGTCGAGAGGGCTTGCTGCAGAGCGCCCATAATATCATTATTGCTGAAGAGGGTTCAGACCTTAACATCATTACAGGCTGCACCACAGCAAGTCATATCGGATCCGGCATGCATATCGGGATCACAGAGATTTATGTGAGGAAAAACGCTAAACTCACTTTTACAATGATACACAACTGGGGTGAAGAGGTTGTTGTGCGGCCCCGCACAGTATCGGTAGTTGAGGAGGGGGGTACTTACCTTTCTAACTACATCAGTATGACACCGGTCAGGACTGTGCAGATGTATCCAACTACATATTTGAGGGGAAAGGACAGTGTAGCCAGGTACAACTCGATCATTGTGGGGTACCCCGATTCCGATATAGATGTGGGTTCCAAGGTGGTTTTGCAGGGTGAAGGCAGCCGTGCCGAGATCATAGCCAGGTCACTTACCAGGGGCGGCAGGATCGTCAACCGCGGTCATCTGGTGGGTGAACAGGAAGGAGCCAAAGGGCACCTGGAATGCCGCGGCTTGATGCTCGCTCCAGAGGGTGTAATCTATGCTGTTCCCGAGCTGGAGGCCCGGGTGGATGGTGTTGAGCTTTCCCATGAGGCTGCTGTTGGTAAGATTGCTCAGGAGGAAATCGAATATCTTATGTCGCGCGGACTTTCCGAGGATGAGGCAACAGCAATGATTGTGCGGGGTTTCCTCAATGTTAAAATTATGGGGCTTCCTGATGAATTGGAAGCTGAAGTACAGAAAGCCATTGAAATGAGTGATGAGTCATCTCTCTGATTTGCAACTGAATCAGGATGGTGTTATAATTAAAAAACTTGAGAATTGAATAATACGATGCAAGCAGTCTGGGTGATCGCGCGTACTAGAAGCTGAAAAGCGGTGCGTGAGGAAAGTCCGGGCTCCACAGGGCAGGATGCTGGGTAACACCCAGTGGGGGTAACCCTAAGGAAAGTGCCACAGAAATGTAAACCGCCCAGCTGTGCTGGGTAAGGGTGGAACGGTGCGGTAAGAGCGCACCGGCGGTCAGGTGACTGGCCGGCCAGGTAAACCCCACCCGGAGCAAGACCGAATAGGGAGGCAATGGAGTTGCCCGCTCCGCCTCCGGGTAGGTTGCTGGAGACACCGGGTAACCGGTGTCCAAGACAGATGATCACCACCTTCATGATGAAGGTACAGAACCCGGCTTATAGGACTGCTTGCTGGTGGAAAAAGAACCAGGTATTCTAGAAAGAGGATACCTGGTTTTGTGTTTATGTACCCACTATATGCTGCAGTCTTTTGAATGCCTTAAGTTTTTCTTCCCTTCCCAGTTTAGCCTCTTTGATGGCCTGTTCCAGGATGGAGATGGACTGGTCGTAAACTCTCTTATTCACCGGGTAAGGGTAGCCGTCTTTTCCTCCGTGGGCGAAACTGAATTTGGCCGGGTCATCATAACTGGGTCGTGTCCCGTAAGCCAGTTCAGAGATCAAAGAAAGTGCCCTGATGGTTTTAGGTCCAATTCCTGATATAGAGAGTACAGCCTCAAAATTAGCAGGCTGCTGTTCATAGGTTTTGAGCAGGATGCGTTCCAAATTTTTTGGTTGAATATCTTTCTCCTTTAGTGAATGGTGTGAAGGGAGAATAAGTTTTTTATATTCTTTTGATATCTCCTCAGGTTTGGCGCAGCTGAGTGATGTGATTGTTTGGCGGCTGTCACTGCTTCTTCTGTCCACCAGGTTGATAACATGTCTCTCTTGATGGTCACAGCAGATGGCATTGTGTGGTTCATTAACAAAGTCATCCACCCGGTTCCCCAACCAGTGGTAGCGCCGGGCGCGCCTGTTATTGGCATTCATCCCCTGCTGAATTACAGCCCAATCCCCTTTTCTTGTAAAAATAAAGGTATGATGATAAAGCTGGTAGCCGTCCTGGACAGCGGTATTATCCACTTTGGCGCTCATTTTGCTGGCATAGACCAGTTTGTCCGGATTAATGGATAGACCGAATTTATCGGTATAGGTGATGATATCCTGAGGTGTTTTACGGGATGTCCTGCCTTTTCCCCCAGCAATAAACAGCCCCAACTCTCGTTCACAGCCGCGCAAACCCTCTTTTAGAGCACCGCAAACAGTGGTGGTAAGGCCTGAGGAGTGCCAGTCAAAACCGAGCAGACAGCCTAAGGCTTGAAACCAATAGGGATCAGCTAATTTGGACAAGATGCCTGATGTCCCCTCCTCCCGAGCCAGGATTAGTAGGAGAGAACGCCCTAATTTGGTCATACGTTCAAAAAGCCAGCGGGGGCACTGTCCTCCATGTAAAGGGAGATCAGCATAACCGGTACGCATGAATAACCACCTCATTTACTATTTTAAGTGATAAATCTGGTGCAAACAATTGTTTATTATTTATTTTTGTTTAAAGCAGTTGTGCAAACGGGATTTAGGTGTATTATATACAATAGAAAAAGGATAATAAGGTTTGACCATCGAAAACAAGAATTCAGAATATATTTTTGTGGTTTATGTACAAATTAGAAGAAATATAAATATGACCCCTACAGAAAGTGTGATTGTGCCGTGAATTTAACCTGGCTGCAGACCTTTGTTCTTATCGTTGAGAAAAAAAGCCTTACCAGAGCAGCGCGGGCACTGCATTTGACCCAACCTGCTGTCAGTAAACAGCTTAATTCTCTGGAAAAGTTTTACGGTGTGCCCTTGCTCTATCGGACAAGCCGCAATATGGAAATAACAGAGGCGGGTAAAGTGGTTTATAATCACTGCCGCAGGATTCTTTCAACAGTTAAAGAAAGTCTGGTTGAGGTTCAGGCGTTAGAAAAGGATCTGCGCGGCAATTTGTTATTGGGTGCCAGCACTATTCCTGGTGAATATATTCTGCCTGCTGCTCTTGGCTGTTTTCAAAATCTTCATCCTCAGCTCAATGTTAAATTGGAGATTGCCGGTAGTGCAGAGATCGCCAGGTTAGTTACAGATGGGGTAATTGAAGCAGCGGTGATCGGCGCGATAAGTACTAATCCAGCACTTAAACAGGAATTGATCTATCAAGATCAATTAGTGATCATTGCACCCAACGGTCATCTATTGACAGAAAAGAAAAGAGTTGCTCTGGAAGATCTTATAGCAGAGCCCTTTATTGTTAGAGAAAAAGGCTCCGGAACACGGATGGTTATCGAGCATAAGCTTGAGAATAAGGGCATATCTCCTGATCAGTTGAAGGTTAGATTAGAATTGGGAAGTACTGAGGCTGTAATTAATGCTGTAGCTGCAGGTCTCGGCATTTCCCTGGTTTCCAGGTTTGCTGTAGAAAAGCGCATTCAGAGAGATGAGATTGCACTGATTGACATTGAGGAGCTTTCACTGGAGAGGGGAATATATTTTATTATGAGACAGGATCAGATATTAACCCCGGTTATGGAATCTTTTCATCATTTTCTAAAAGATTATTTAGTTAACAGTGCTCTCCCTTAGGTCTGCGCCATCATAGTAGGTCTTATCAATCTGATGTAACCATCAGTTTTTTCTTTTGCCAGATTGATAACAAAAAGTAATGGATAAACTAGCAGGAATTAATAGATGTGGTGCATAACATTATTATATTAAGAATTAGCTCATAGCAGTTTTTTGGGGTCATCCAGATAAATGTGCTTTAAAGATTACAAATTGTTATAGATGTATCAACTGCAATACAGAATAAACGGAGGCTGGATGAAGTTGGGTAAGAGAGAGGAGATCTATCTGGATAATGCAGCTACTTCCTGGCCTAAGCCTGATTCAGTTTACCAGGCGGTGGATAATTTTAACCGACAGATCGGGGCAAGCCCAGGGCGAGGCAGTCACAGCAGAACCATTGCTGCGGGACAGGTAATACTAGATACACGGGAGGCACTGGCTGGGCTGTTCAACATCAAGGACAGTTCCCGTATCGTTTTTACGGGAAATGTCACTGAGGCCATTAATATAGGACTCAAGGGGCTCTTGAAACCTGGTGACCATGTGGTCATCAGCAGTATGGAACATAATGCTGTAGCACGACCGCTGTACACCTTAAAGAACCAGGGTGTGGAAATAACGGTTATACAGTGTGCGCCTGATGGCAGTTTAGATCCTTGTTCCGTGGAGAAGGCTATCACAGAAAAAACCCGCCTGGTGTGTATGCTCCACGCCTCTAATCTTACAGGCACCATTATGCCCATCAGTGAAGTGGGGGAGATTGCCCGCAGAAAAGGTGTATTGTTTATGGTTGATACAGCCCAAACAGCTGGAGTATTGCCTGTTGATGTGGAAGAGCAGAAAATTGATATCCTTGCATTTACAGGGCATAAAGGTTTATTAGGCCCCCAGGGTACAGGGGGGTTGTATATCAGGCCGGGATTAGAGATCAGATCTCTGATTGAGGGAGGAACAGGGTCATTATCAGAACAGATCTATCAGCCCGATTTCCTACCTGACAAGTTGGAAAGCGGTACTCCCAACACTCCTGGTATTGCGGGACTTGGAGCTGGGGTCAGGTTTATTCAGGAAACAGGGCTGGAGGAGATCCGCCTGCATGAACAAGAACTGACCGATTATTTGGTGCATGGCCTCGAGGATATTCCAGATGTGATCCTCTATGGGCCGCGGGACAGCAGGCGGCAGACCGCTGTTGTATCTTTTAATATCGAAGATAGAGATTGTGGTGAGGTAAGCTTTCTCCTGGATAAAAATTATGGCATTTTATGCAGATCCGGACTCCATTGTGCACCACTGGCACACCGTACACTGGGAACAGTAAAAGAAGGAGCCTGCCGCCTCAGTCCAGGCTATTATAATACACTGGAAGATATGGAAAAGGTTGTGCGGGCAGTTTACGAGATCAGCAATTCCGCATAACAACATTAAATAAATATTTGTATATGCTCAGTTACATGAAAACCGCCTTGCAATATAAGGCAGTAATTGATGAAATTCTTTATTTTGAGAAAGGATCGATTGGTAATGAAAAAAATTATTGATGCTAGAGGGCTTTCCTGCCCACAACCGGTGATTCTGACGAAAAAAGGTTTGGAAGAATGTGATGAGGTCACAACTATTGTGGATAACCGCATTGCTCTGGAGAATGTCACTAAACTAGCAGAGAGCAGGGGCTGTACAGTAGAGGTGGAGGAAAAGGATGGGGAATACCACCTATTGATCAGCAAAAGTTGTTGTGATGTTATCACTTCAAATGAGGAACAGGTTGTTGTTCTGATCACCAGCAATCTGTTCGGTCAGGGTGAAGAAGAGTTGGGTAAGACATTGATGCAGAGTTTTCTTTATGCCCTGACCCAGGTGGAAAATATAAAACAGCTGATTTTTATGAACAGCGGTGTTTACCTTACAACAGAGGGATCTGCGGTCTTAGAATTACTCAAAACAATGGACGAGAGTGGTGTTGAGATACTGTCCTGCGGCACATGCCTGGACTACTATGGTTTGAAAGACAAGCTGGCAGTGGGTAAGGTGACCAATATGTATGCAGCTGTGGAGGCGATCACTTCCGCGGCCCGGGCTGTAACACTTTAATTGTTATCCAAGGGGGGGGTTATGGTAAAGACTATTGATCTTCAGAAGGTTGAAAAGAAAGCGGGAGATTACTACCGCTGTGGGGATTTTTATTGTTCTGAAGCAGTTGTTAAAACCATCAGGGATGAGTTTGAGCTGCCACTTCCC
>CAZZEY010000100.1:0-5738 GCA_964653445.1 uncultured Syntrophaceticus sp.
TTCGACACCATGTTTTTCTAATATTTCTTCAAAATCCCTAACCTGTTCAGGAGATGCTGGAGGTATCTTTTCCAGAGGATCCCGTAAACCCAACTCCCTCCATTTAACAGCGCCCATTTTGTGGTATGGGAGGATTTGGACAGGTATTTTTCTGTGGAAGGACTGTATAAGTTGATAGAGGTCCTGGGCATCATCTGTTGTATCATTGATGGTAGGTATCAACACATAACAGACAACTAGATCTGCTGCTGAATTTACAACTTCCTGTATATTTTCCATAATTTTTTCATTATTCTCAGTATCAGTCAACTTTCTATGTTTTTCAGGATCCACAGCCTTAATTGAGAAAATGACAAGATCAGTATGAGGAAGAACCTCCAGGATATTACCATGATGGCAATACCCGGAGGTATCCAATACCCGGTGGATGCCCAGTTCTCCCGCTTTGATAAAAAGCTCCCTGACAAAGGCAGGCTGCAGCAGGGGTTCACCTCCGGAAACCGTTAACCCACCACCTGACATATCAAAAAATGGTTTATAATCCTTCAGCTGATTAACGATTTCCTCAACAGTTACCGGCTTCCCTTTAGCCAGCCATGTATCCGGGTTATGACAGAAACGGCAGCGCAGAGCACACCCCTGCAAAAACAGAACAAAACGGATTCCGCCATTATCAACTGTACCCATTGTCTCGATGGAATGGATATAACCGGTAACCATTTAGCTCAATCCTCTGCTGTGGATAGTGCGTTGAATAACCTCTTCCTGCTGCTCTCTGGTAAGTTTCACAAAATTAACAGCATAACCGGAAACTCGGATAGTTAACTGTGGGTACTTCTCAGGATGATGCATAGCATCAACCAATAGGTCGTGGTCAAAGACATTGACATTGATATGGTGTCCTCCTCTTAAAAAGTAACCGTCCAACAAAGCGATGAGATTTCTAGTCCGGCTTTCATGGTCGGGTCCCAAACCATTTGGTGTGATGGAAAAGGTATAGGAGATTCCATCTAATGCATCATCATAAGGGAGTTTGGCCACTGAAGCCATGGCAGCCAGAGCTCCCTTCATATCACGCCCATGCATGGGATTGGCTCCAGGTGCAAAGGGGGCTCCACCCTTTCTCCCATCAGGTGTGCTTGCGGTTTTCTTACCATACATCACATTACTGGTGATGGTCAAAATTGAATGGGTGTGATGTGCTCCACGATAGGCAGAGTGCTTTTTTAACTCATGATCAAAAAGCCGTACAACATCCACAGCAATACTGTCAACACGGTCATCATTGTTGCCGAACATAGGAAAGTCACCATTGATCAGAAAATCTGTAATCAGCCCAGTTTCATTAAAAATGGGTTCAACCCGTGCGTATTTAATAGCACTGAGAGAATCAGCAACAACCGACATCCCTGCCATCCCAAAAGCCATCAGCCGGTCTACAAAAGTATCATGCAGCGCCATCTGAAGGCTTTCATAGGCATATTTATCATGCATATAGTGGATCACATTCATTGTTGTGACATACTTTTCGGCCAGCCAACCCACCGTTTTCTGGAATGACAGCCATACCTCATCATAATTTAAAGGACCTGGTCCTGCCTGATAAACATTGGGCGCTATCTGCTCCCCACTGGCTTCCTCCCGTCCTCCATTCAATGTGAGCAAAAGACACTTAGCCAGGTTGCAGCGCGCCCCGAAGAATTGCATCTGTTCTCCCAAACGCATTGCCGAGGTACAGCAGGCAATACCGTAGTCATCCCCGAAAATAGGCTGCATCAGATCATCGTTTTCATACTGCAGAGAACAAGTTTCAATTGAAAGCTCAGCACAGTATTCCTTAAATCCTTGCGGAAGATTCTGTGACCAAATAACTGTCATATTCGGTTCAGGAGCAGATCCCAGGTTCTCCAGTGTATGCAGCAGCCGGAAAGATGTCCTGGTTACCAGAGATCTGCCATCATTGGTCATCCCACCGATAGATTCTGTGATCCAGTTGGGATCACCGGCAAAAAGCTCATCATACTCTTTAGTTCTAAGGTGCCTTGTTAACCGCAGTTTGATCACAAAGTCATCAATTAGTTCCTGTGCCTCTTCCTCACTTAAAACACCCTCTTCTATATCCCGCTCCAAATAGATGTCCAAAAAGGTGCTCACCCTGCCCAATGACATAGCAGCCCCATTTTGCTGTTTAACTGCAGCCAAATAAGCAAAATACAGCCACTGGACAGCCTCCCGTGCATCCACAGCCGGGACACTGATATCAAATCCATAACTTTCAGCCATCTCTTTCAGGTCATGAAGGGCATTGATCTGCTGTCTAACCTCTTCCCTTAATCTGATCATTTCCTCATTATCGATCAACAGCAATCTCGGGGAATTGAGGTCAACTTCTTTTTCCTCAATCAGACGATCCACTCCATAAAGAGGAACCCGCCGGTAATCTCCGATGATCCTGCCCCTTCCATAGGCATCAGGAAGACCTGTAATAATTCCAAAATGGCGCAGTCGCCGCATTTCTCTGGTATAAACCATAAAAACCCCGTCATTATGAGTTACCCGGTATTTTGTGAAGATTTCCTTCATCTTTGGGTCCAACTCCTCCCCATATTGACGGACAGCATTATCAGCCATCCGGATGCCCCCAAAGGGATTAACCGCCCGTTTTAGAGGCTCATCAGTTTGCAGTCCAACAATAATTTCCAAATCCCGATCGATATAGCCGGGCGGGAAGGCAGTAATAGTCTGGACTGTATTTGCATCTATTTTATAGACACCACCCCTTCTGTGCTCTTCAAGTAAAAGTTCCCGGCATTTTTCCCAGAGTCTCCTGGTACGCTTGGTAGGACCTGCTAGAAATGAGGAGTCTCCATAATATGGCCTGACATTTGACATAATAAAATCACGAACATCGATATGCTCCCTCCAAGAAGTTCCTTGAAAGGAGCGATAACATTCTTTTGTTAATGCAATACTCATAAAAAATCACCCCGCAACTAGCATTTCCGGGGTAATCTATAATAATTCCTAACTGTGATTGTCATATATAAGTTGAGGTTGACAAAGTCATCCAACTGCTTGAAAATAATAAAATGGGATTTAAAATTAAGAAAAATCAGAATAAGGGGGCATACCTGGTGCATTATGCCATCATCAGCGACATTCATGCCAACTTTGAAGCACTGCACGCCACCCTGAAGGACATCAAAAAACAGCAGGTGGATAAAATAATTTGCCTGGGAGATGTGGTGGGGTATTATTCGGACCCTAATAAATGCACTATTCTCTGCAAAAAATTTCGTTTTCAATGCATTAGGGGTAATCATGATGATGCAGCCATCAAACTATGTCCTATTGATGACTTCAATCCCATAGCCCAAAAAGCTCTTCTTTGGACAGCTGATCACCTTAAACAGGAAAATAAAGAATGGCTGCAGCAGCTGCCTGATCACCTGATTGTTGACAATAATTTCCTGGCTGTCCATGGTTCGCCTTGGGACCCATATGCCTATATTTTCTCCTCAGACAGCGCTCTAAGAGCATTTGCTTATATGCGCGGCAATTACCCCTCTATCTCTATCTGTTTTTTCGGTCATACTCATCAAAGAGCGCTCTATACATCTGATGAGAATAAAATTCAAGAAGTGAACCCTGGTGTACGCTTTATACTTGACAGCGGCGGACTGTTCCTGATCAACCCCGGCAGTGTCGGCCAGGCCCGGGACGGCATTCCCGGAGCCTCATATATAATCTATAACTCAGAAACACGTGAAATCGAGTTTCGTCTTATTCCCTATGACATCGAAACGACCCAGCGGAAAGTACGGGCTGCAGGGCTACCGATGATGCTTGCTGAGCGCCTTAGCCAGGGTTATTAAGAGCAGACAGAATTTCTTTTGCTCGTGACAATAAATATACCTGGTTGTTCTTCTCCGGGGCATCCATGACCTCATCCCACAGTTTTCTTAAGATAACCCCTACCAGCGGCCCTGGAGTTACACCTGTATGCTCAATAATATCTGTTCCCCTGACAGCAAGTTCCCGCAGCACAAAATCACCACCTGAAGCCATTGTCTGCTCTAACTTTTTCATGAACTGCTCATATTCATCCAGAGAACGAACCACCTGTTTTTTGCTATGTGCCAGAATATCTGCCAGGCGTACGCTTAATAACAGGGGAATCATTCTTCTACCCACCCTGGCTATTAAACGGCGTTGGCCTGCAGGCCCCATGCGCAGTTCCAGCATATGTTCCCTGATCAAGGTCGCTACATCTTTAATCATTCTGTTACTGTAGTGCAGCCTCCTTAAAATTTCCTCAGCCATCTCAGCACCGAGAACATTATGCCCATAAAAGTGGCCGCGGCCGTCCTTACCTCTACTATAGCAGCGGGGTTTTGCCACATCATGAAGTAAAATAGCCAGACGCACCTTTAGATCTGCAGGTGTATAACGCATCGCTTCCAGTGTATGGATCAGTACTGTATATTGGTGAGAAGGATGGTACTGGTTAAACAACCACCCTTCCTTGAGTTCTGGTATTATGACAAATAATAGCCCTAACTCCAACAAGCTTTCCAGTCCCCCAAAAAAATGATCTGCCATGAGAAGGCGGTTCAGTTCCCCCCTGATGCGTTCTGCTGATATCTTGGACAGCAGTTCAGCGCTTCTAATAATGGCATGTTTTGTTTTTTGTTCAATAGAGAATCTCAGTTCTGATGCTATTCTTACTGCTCGCATCATCCGCAGCGGGTCCTCAGAAAAGCGTTCTTCTGCTTCCCTGACCGCTCTGATTTTCTCTCCCTTTAAATCTGCCAATCCATGATAGGGGTCACACAAAAAAGAGCGCAGAGGATCATAAGCCAGAGCATTAATGGTAAAATCACGCCTTCCCAGGTCTTTCTCAATCTCTGAAACAAACTTCACCTGAGAGGGGCGGCGGTAATCAGTATAATCCGCCTCTTTGCGGTAGGTGGTAATCTCCAAACAAACACCGTTAAGATGAACTGTTACTGTACCATATTTAACCCCTGTGGGAATAACCTTATAACCCTCATTTTTAAAGAGCCGCTCCACTTCACGAGGATGGGCATTTGTAGCAAGGTCCCAATCCTGGGGCGGCATGCCCAAAATAAGGTCCCTGATGCCTCCACCCACAACATATGATTCTTTCCGGTTATGGGCCAAAATTCTACAGGCATCCAGTACCTCCTGTGGGAGGAAAAGATTCATAACACTACTCCTCTTTCGTTGCCATTTTGGTGCCAGGCTTGCTTTATTGCCTTATTGATACAGCCGAACAGCCATACAGCATGTAACGACCGATCACCGGAAGGTTTCACCGGGCGACCGGCACCCCCTATAATACTGCACACGTTAGACAGGTTAAGGGTTGAGCAACCTCCTCCACATACGGGCTTCCCTACCCTCTCGTACAAGATGGTGCACCCCGTTGAGGGGTACTCTCATACTTTCCAGTATACCCTCTGCCTGCTTCAGCATATCAGGACGAACAATCAGACAAACTCCACAGTCAGCACTGATCTCCCGGGGCAAAGGGATCAGTGACACACTAATTCCCGCATCTTTACAAACCTTTTCCGCTTTCAATGCATGATGTGATGAAGGAAAAGTAAGCACATCAACAGCAAAACAATTTTCATTATCTGTCATAAACACACCACCCCAAGAACATTTTGTCTTGCCGGCAGATTAATTATAACATTGAATGGGAGTTCAAG
>CAZZEY010000101.1:0-5668 GCA_964653445.1 uncultured Syntrophaceticus sp.
CCTGGAACCCGATTAAAGTCTGAAAGAAGGAGTAGGATCAATATCAAAAAAAGTGTGAAAGGATTGGCTCCCCTCTTTTTTTTATCTTCACCAAATTGCCGGGCATTCCTATCACCGGAGCTCTGCTGCAGAGAGAAAAACTTTTGAGCAGGTTCACTGGAAAGCAGATCTAATAGACCATCAAGGATATCCATGATCATGTTTCCCTTTTCTCCCAGGTATGGGCGAAAACTGTTCAATACTTGAACTGCACGCTCATCATATAATACATCTACCATCTGTTTCCCCTTCTTTCTTAATTTATTTGATAAAGAGAGGCCACACAGGTGGCCTCCCAGCAAACCCGGTTAATGGATTTTCATACATTCAATGCAACTGATAAGTTTACCAATTGTCACCAAAGAAGAGCAGAATCAGGATCAAGAAGAGTATAAACGCGAACCTACCCTCAAATCCTTTGCCAAACATATTATCCCTCCATTCTCAGGTTCGGGTTATCAATTTTGACCCAATTTAGATTTCTAAACCATAATATGTAGCCTCAGGTAAAGTGTTACAGAGCAAACTGGTTTTTTTGTTACCGTTTACAAAGCTGCACCCAGGAATATACCCCGGGTGCAGCGGGGATCTTAGTGCTTTTTACCAAAGAAAAGCAGAATCAGGATCAGGAAGAGTATAAATGCCCAACTGCCAAATCCACCTTTGTCGAAACCAAATCCTTGAGATTCCATTCATATCCCTCCAGTTCTTAGGGTCTCTTTTTACTGAGTCCAACCCATGTTGGCTTTTCTACACCATAATATGTTGTTTCAGGAAATGTGTTACACAATTTTAACTGCCTACCACAAAAAAGAAACCCAGGGATATACCCTGGGTGCATCAGGAATCTTAGTCATTACCAAAGAAAAGCAGAATCAGGATCAGGAAGAGTATAAACGCCCAACTGCCGAATCCGCCTTTGTCGAAACCACCGCCAAAACCAAATCCTTTAGATTCCATACATTATCCCTCCTTAATATCGGGTCTCATCTCACTAAATCCAACCCGCCATGTTTCTCTACACCATAATATGTCTCTTCAGGAATGTTGTTACAAGAACTATTATTTTTTGTTTGCATAATTTAATCCTCACCATCCAGCATGTTTTCGCTTACTTCTAGATCAGCTTCTTCCTCTTCTGCTTCCACATCCACCAAGTTAGCTGTAACAGGGGCATCAGCTAAAAACAACAGTGCTTGAAGCAAAAATAGCTTAGACGGACTTAAAACCTTTGGCTGTTTACTCCGCAGTTCCAGGGTCTTAAACCCTTCCCCTGGCCCCAGGATCTTTAAGGAATCCAGCGTTTTTTTGGCCGGCTCACTGTTGATCAATTCAAGTATGCTTTCCAGTGCAATAAGACACCCATTTCCATTGGGGCCCAGGTAAGGTCGCAGACTATTAAACACCGAAAGTGCTTTTTCATCATAGAAAACAGTATCCATCACCAAATCCCCCCTTTACTGTTTTCATCACAAAAACGGCTACCATATATTGTTATTGTTTTGTTTCTCTCGTCCCATAATATGGGCTTTTTTTGGAAGTGTTCCTAACAGGCTTGTTCTGCCCTAACTGTTCAGATAGGACTGCTTAAATTGTGCCATCACCGGTGGCACCTATAAGGCAAGCTATTTTATATCCAACAGCTTTTTCAGAGCGGGAACCGCATCCTGAGCTGCCTTACGCCCGCGCTCTAAAAGCTCAGGCACCCGCTCAAAATCCCCTAACCTGGCATCAAAGGCGAGGGGGTCAATAACAAGATCAGCGAACTTTAGATCAAGCTGCGTGTTCTGCAGTGTCATAATATCGATGCCCCGCTGAATCACACGGATTAAGGTCTCCGGCTCCTGCACACTTCCCCTTCGCTTTAAACTCACCCCCACTGCAACACGAGAACCCAAATGGCGTGCCAGTGGGGCAGGTACCATCTCCGCAAGCCCCCCGTCAGTGAGCAGTGTCTTTTGATAGGGCACTGGTTCAAAAACACCGGGAATGGCACAACTTGCCTGAACAGCCATCCCTAAAGGCGCATTGGGGAAATGCAGAGTTTCCGGTGACAATTTGATCGCATTATTGGAAAACACCACTTTTTTTCCTGTGATCAGATCCACAGCTACCACACCAAAAGTCATTGGGATTTCATTGAGGCGTTTTTTCTTGGTAATATTAACAACCAGTTCACCAATCTTTTCCCCGCTGAATAGCGCTCTTGGGATAACATCTAAAAACCCGGCCATATCTCTGAGATTATCCAACAAAAACCTGATAAAGGAATAAGGTTTAAAATTCCATGAAAATATATCTTTTTTTTGCAAGCTCAGCGACAGCTCTCTCAGCACTGAAAGCTTTACTCCTGCAGCATAAAGAGCGCCTACAAGGCTTCCTGCGCTGGTACCGGTAACAATACCTGGTGAAATCCCGTTCTCCTCAAGAACCTCCAGCACACCGATATGTGCTACCCCTAAGAGCCCACCTCCCCCCAAAGCAATTCCCAGATCTCGATATTTCATGCCAGCTCAACGCCTAACTTATCTAGAACAGTATTAATAGGATTTAAAACAGTAAATTCATCCGAACCAGCAAAAAGCAGCCCGACTGCCCGATTTTCCTCATCCAATACCAGAGAACCGCTGTCTCCTGCCTTTGACTTCAATTCACACATAATCTGGTCATGGAAGCGCACCACATCAGAACTATGGCCCATAGATACATTTAAAGTAACATGCAGAGCGGTTATCTTCCCCTTTGTCAGTCCTGATGTGCGTCCACTTTTTTTAACCAGCATTCCAGGCTCTGCATCCACAGTGCCGTTAACAGAGCCCAACTCCAGGATCTCAGAACTGATTTCCTTTGGATCCACTGGGCGGGCAACAGCGCAATCGACCAGATTTTCGGCCCCTACCTTTTCCAGGCGCATCCTGTAATAGGGCCGAAAGGCATGTATGACCGCATTGGCTGCCCTAACTCCCATTGCAGCAACTTTACAGTCTGCAGCTCTGCTGAACCGGTAAATAGGAATAAATCCTTCCAGGTGACCAATAAGATCCTGTTCAGTTCCCCCATCATAGACACCTGGCTGGTATATGGGATCCCCGGGCATTGATCTCCCATCAACGCCATCAGAGGAATTGGCTAAGACATGGTTATTGGAAAGGATCAGCAGCTGCCCGGTCTCCCGATCCCGCACCACAGCTCCAAAGGTGCCAGCAGTAACTTTATAATGGCCGATGCTGGATCCGGGAAGTGCTGGCCGCAGTTTATCTGTCCGACCAAGAAAGCGTATCTCCCCCACTTCAATTACATCTGTACAGCAGCGTCCGATACGCCTGGGAACACATTCATCAACCCCCAGGGCATCGACAGGCACTTTTTTCTCTACAAAAAATAGGACAGCTGGCTCATCGGTGTCCTGTCTGCCGCGCTTTTTATAGCCGACTCCCACTCCGATCACATTGGGGAGCCCTGTATAGTGCTGTTTGGCAACCCCCAGGGAACGCAGCAACTTCCGCATATCCATCCTCCCCTCCTCTTTTTTGTCAATTCAGTATATTCAAGGGAAGGGGGTAAAGGTGTCTATCTATGCAGAGAAAGGTTTTATGTGCTTTTTTCTGTATTAATAAGCTTTTGAAGGAGCAATGTATCACAGTCAATTAAAAGAAGGAATATTATGGAGAGGAAATCAGAGCCCACCGACCAAATTCGGGCAGCAGTATCAGGAACGGAAAGATCAAAGCGGTGACAACTACCAGAAGGAAGGTGATAATAGTGAAGAAAAAAGATGTGGAAAAATTATCCCCACCTGTCCAGGGGCAAACAAAATTCAGCCTACAGCGGTCATGGAATCTGGTGGAGGATTTAAAAGAAAAAGAAAAAAGCCAGCTTTTAAAGGAAATAAGTTCCTCCCTCAACAACATCGAAAAAAGTTTGGAGCGCATAGAAGACCTGTTCAGATTCAAACTTATTTATACTGATAATACTGAATCAGATTCGTTAAATAAATAGGTCCGCTTGATACCGGTCTCCAGCAACCAAACATAACGAACAAAAATGAGGGGGGCAAACCATCCGGTTTGCCCCTCAGACGCCCCTAGCCATTAATATGCTTTATCTGGTAACCCCTAGGTGTTTACATTGTTAATCTCGTTATTGCATTCAGGTATCAATTGGGGTGGGCCGAATTCCCTTTTCACCACAATATCCCGATCACTGGGATACTTTCCGCCAAAGGGCCTGATAGCTGATACCAGCAGGTTTTCATGCTTCCACAGTTTATCGACAAGTTTAAATACTATTCTTATTCTAGGATTTGCTGTGTCAATTATGTCGCATTTCTTAATTTCAATATCCAGACAGGAACCATCGATTTTCCTGACAATTTCCTGGAATGCCCTTCTTCCTGCTGCGGTGTTGGGGAAACCCTCGCCACCTGGGAAAGTAAAGAAATCATAGAAATTACACTTTCTGAACACCTCTGATTGACAGACCACAAAGGTGGTGTCACACCTGACAACAGCCTGGAAACCGACCTTGATGTCCACACCATCACAATCAGGCTGCAGCTCTTCACTGGCACATGTTACAAAAGCCTCACAGCTCACAGGTTCAAAGGGCCCCACAATGGAACCCCGACAGGAGGCTGTTCCATCACATAAACATACCGGAATATCCACATACTGATTATCCATAGCACAGATTAAGAGCACATCCTGAACACAGATCATATGGCATTCACAGTCCAGGTCATCAAATTTCCGCACAATCCCCCATTTCGCCCTATTGTTGGCGGTCAGGACCTTACAGCACTCTGCACAGTTTGGATCCAGTCCAAAGCAGGATGGGATATGCTGTGCTTCAGTCTCTTGATCCTCAACCTGGGGATTACAATCCATGCATTCCCTTTCCTTTCTGCTCATTTTTTGTACCTCCTTTGTGTAAACACATTGCGGATCTTGACTGCACCAAGAATCCCACTTACTTTTCATGATTCCAGTATACGGCTGCCAACAAAAGATTGTTACCCATTATCACCAATAAAAGAAAAACCCTCCGGATCCGGGTCCGAAGGGTGATATGTTTCATTAATTGCGCTCGGTCATCCCCGAGCAGCTGCTATCTTTATCTCTCCGTCATCGCGAAAGACAGTCAACTCGACACTTTCTGTGAGCACATCTGTATAGCTAAAGGAGATGCGCCTCTGTGTTCTTTTTTCATCAAGTTTTATCACAAAAATATTGGGATAGGTGCGTTCCAGGACTCCCTCTCGCTCAACAACCCTGTTTCTACCCTTGAAGGATTTGAGCTTAACTCTCGTTCCCACAAAAGTATCCAGGTCTTGCTTAATCTCTGCCAGCACTTCTTTGGTAGCCATGAGTATCACCTTCTCAATCATTTTAGCTACTCTAAAAAAATACTTCATAATATTATATCAACCCGGCAGATGTGAGTCAACCTTTTTTTATGTGTTGTTGAACAGCGATAAAGCCATGGAACAACCCATCAGGGAATATCTCATTCCTTTAACAAAATATATCTAAACTTAATATCTGGTTTGGGGCATCCCCAATCTCATCTTTCCCCTGGTCTGGATACCCCCTACCCCCCCTACCCCCATTCCCGCTTGCTCTAAAATATC
>CAZZEY010000102.1:0-5561 GCA_964653445.1 uncultured Syntrophaceticus sp.
ATGCTATGGACCAGCTGCGCACTGGTATCGGGTTAAGAGCTTACGGACAGAAGGACCCTCTTGTTGAGTATAAATTTGAGGCTTATAACATGTTCCAGGAGATGATCGATGGCATCCAAGAGGACGTTACCCGCTACCTGTATAAAGTACGTGTGGCACCACAGGAGCAGGAGCGGCGGGTAAAGCACGTCAGTGAAAACTACGGGGATGATGCAGCGCAAACACCTACACCTGTAAGGGTAGGACGTAAAATAGGAAGGAATGATCCATGTCCATGTGGAAGTGGTAAAAAATATAAGCGCTGCTGCGGCAGACAGGATTGACCTCAGGTCATGGAGGTGTGCCTATGAAAAAAGCGGCTACAATGAGTGGAGAGGGAAGGTTGAGTTCGACACATTCTGATGATGAGGGTTTATATAGAAGGGAACTCTTTTTCAGAACACTGCTGGAAGTTACAAATCCTAGTATCATCCCTTACCTGGAAAGATTATATGATGTCAAGGAGCTAATACCCCTTTCCGGAATCATTTCAGCCGGGGAAAACCAATTACACCACATTATTCGTATGTTAGAACTAGCTGCTTCTATACCAGAGAATGTTCTTGAAATACTGAATATATCAAGAGAAGAATTGGTGGCTGGGGTCCTTTTTCATGATGTCGGCAAGGGAAAAGAGGTTGATGATAGATTTTTTGATTGCTCAGTGGTTAAGAAGGGCACCACTCCAGAAATTTTTCGCCAATATCCAGGAATGAACTGGGCAGAGTGGGTTGTTCCCTTCCACAACCATATTGAAACCAGTTACCTTACAGCAAAAAAGTACTGCTGCTCAAAAAGAGTGCTTGAGGCTGTGGCACTGCACCACCATGTAAAGATCAGACCCCGGACCTTAAACCTGATTGGTGACAGTCTTAGGCTCAGCAGTATAGTAAGACTCGATATATTTCATTATAATCCAGTGCAGTATGCAGCCCCTGGGAGCATTTTGGCACAGGTGATAGCTATCCTTGATCAGGTGTGTGCCATTGAAAGAAAATTTCGGGGGTTCTCAGGATTAGGGTTAGAGCCTCAGCAGATAGAATATGAGGTTGTCCGGGACCTGGTGATCGGGATTACAGATAGTGAAGACCCTCGATTGGATATCTTGGGGATATCTTTGAGCGGCAAGGAGTCAGTAATTCTGTTCGATTTAAGGGCTTTTGGCAGTTATGTAAAAATGCATAGCGAATATGAGGTTCAGAATATGAAGGCATCTGTCCTACAGTTGATAAGAAATATGATGCGGGTCAACAGGAGCTGTAGGGATAGGGATATGGTTGCCCTCATTGGAGGGGATGAGTATGCGGTAGTAACAAAGGCTGATGATTCTGCAATACTTAAAAAAATGGTCAATAGGGTGGCTGAAGTCATCAAATTAAAAACGGGATTTCAAGTAAGAGCAGGGTATGGGATTGGCAGGAGTATTGCAGAAAATTACCATCAGGCGCGTGTACAGGCAGATTTGTTAAAAAAACACCGTTTTCTTGTAGATGATTAGAGGTGAAGTGATGCTTAGTGATTACAAGAGAGAATTGATGGAAATTGAACACAAACTTCATGAATTGAGGGGTTCTCTTTGACCCTGAGGCCAAACAAAGCAAACTGTTAGAGATAGAGAAAAAGGCGGCAGTGCCTGATTTTTGGGCGAATCCTGAACAGGCAAAAAAGATCCTCCAGGAGGCTTCTTCACTTAGAGATGATCTGAATAGATTCAACCAACTCAGCAGTGATTTTGAAGAACTGAAAGTGCTGCTGGAATTATGTGAGGAATCTGGAGATAGGGAACTTGCTGCAGAGTTGGAAGATGGACTCGGCAAGCTTTCACAAACTTTAGAGAAATGGGAACGGGAGACTCTATTTGTAGATCCCCATGATAAAAGAAATGCTCTTCTTTCTTTACATGCTGGGGCAGGAGGAACCGAAGCTCAGGACTGGGTGGAAATACTTTTGCGTATGTATGGACGCTGGGCACAGCAGCATGGTTTTCAAGTAGAAGTGCTTGATTATCTCCCAGGGGATGAAGCCGGGGTTAAAAGTGTAACCATTCTTGTAGCAGGTCCGCACGCATATGGTTACTTGAAAGCTGAGCGTGGTGTTCACCGCTTGGTTCGGATCTCACCCTTTGATTCTTCAGGAAGGCGGCATACTTCTTTTGCTTCAGTAGATGTTGTTCCAGAAGTGGAAGAGGATACAGAGGTTGAGATCAACCCAGATGACCTGCACATGGATACCTACAGGGCCAGTGGACCTGGTGGGCAGTATGTTAATAAAACAGATTCCGCAGTCCGCATTACCCATGTTCCTACAGGGATTATCGTCCAGTGCCAGAGTGAGCGTTCACAGCTTGCGAACAGACTACGGGCTATGAATATGCTGCGCTCACGTCTCCTTGATTTAAAAAGGCAGCAACAGGAGGAGGAATTGGCCAAACTGCGGGGAGAGCAAAGGGAGATCGCCTGGGGTAACCAGATCCGTTCTTATGTTTTTGAACCATATACCCTAGTAAAGGATCACAGGACCGGTGTTGAGGTAGGGAACATTCAGGCGGTTATGAACGGGCAGATAGATCCCTTTATTGATGCCTATCTCCGTTATGCAAGAAAAAAATAAAAAAACTGCTTTTTCTAGCCCCGGGATCTTATAGAACTCGGGGCTTTATAGTATGATATTTATTTGTGGGGCAGGAATAGCTATGCAAAAGGGAGAAATTTTGACAAAGAAACCACAGGCTGAAAAAATATTTTTTGGCAACAATAAAAACGGACCCATGGGCAGTCTGAACGGGGTGGGAAATCCTTGCGCTGGCGAAAACTTGTTAAAGCTTATATTTCAATAGCTGTGGGTTCAGCGATAATTGCGCTTGCCCTTAATATTTTTTTGGTACCCAACAAGATCGCTGCCGGTGGAGTGAGCGGACTGGCTACCATCACCTATCACCTGCTGAATATCCCAGTGGGCTGGATGCTGCTGGGTTTGAATATTCCTCTGTTCCTCCTTTCTTTTAAAGAGCTGGGACCGCAGGTTTTTGTCAGAAGTGTTTTCGGGGCAGTGCTTACATCGGTTTTTGTGGAGTTATCAAACAATATAGTGCCTGTAATGACCAGTGATGTGATTTTAGCTTCTATATATGGGGGAATTTTATCTGGTCTTGGCATGGGAATTGTTCTCAAGGCAGGTGGGACCACCGGTGGCACGGACCTGGTAGCCCGTCTGCTTCACAAATATTTCCCTGTATCAGTGGGGCAGGGACTCCTGGGGGCAGATTTTGTTGTAATAAGTCTAGCCGGGATCTTTTTTAATGCTGAGCTGGCTCTTTATGCTCTATTGTCCCTTATAATCACCAGCAAGATGATCGATCTGGTGCAGGAAGGGATCAGTTTTGCTAAAGCTGCATTTATTATTACAGAGCGTTCTGAAGAGATTACCAGGGTTATTTTCCAGCAGTTGGGGCGCGGTGTTACCGCGCTACAGAGCAAAGGGATGTTTACTGGAGAAGAGCGGCCACTTCTCCTCTGTGTGGTGGGGAAGACCGAAGAGAGCCGTTTAAAGGATTTAATCTATGATATAGACCCCCGGGCCTTTGTTTTTATAACAGATGCTCATGAGGTGTTAGGTGAGGGGTTTAAGGATTATAGGGAAAAAGAATTTTAGGTGAGGAGGCAGGATGATGGCAGAACCACAAGAAGAACAGATCAGGGATTTGGAAGCAAAGGCACAAACTATCAGAAGAGACATAGTAACTATGCTGGCAGCGGCGGGATCAGGCCACCCGGGGGGAAGCCTTTCCAGTGTAGAAATTGTGACTGCACTGTATTTCCATGTTATGCGGTTAAAACCAGAAGAACCTTTATGGCAGGACAGGGATCGGTTTATTCTAAGCAAAGGACATGCAGCACCACTTCTGTATGCTGTTTTAGCAGAGCGGGGCTTTTTCCCTGTGGATGAACTGCAGACCCTCAGAAAGCTGGGAAGCCGCTTACAAGGACATCCCGCCTGGGGAATGGTACCTGGGGTCGAAGCATCTACCGGTTCTTTAGGACAGGGATTATCTATCGGACTGGGTATAGCTCTGGCTGGGAGGCTTGATCAGCGGGATTATCGGGTTTATGTTTTACTGGGGGATGGAGAGAATCAGGAGGGACAGGTGTGGGAGGCTGCCATGGCCGCTGCTCACTACAGGGCAGGCAACCTGACCGCTATTTTAGATTACAATGGTCTACAGATAGATGGCCCTGTGGAAAAGGTTATGTCCCCTCTTCCTTTGCCTGATAAATGGCGGGCTTTCGGTTGGGAAGTGCGGGAGGTAGATGGGCATGATTTCCACGACCTGCTCAAAGCTTATGAGTGGGCAAAAGGGATTAATGACAAGCCTTCCATCATCATCGCTCACACAATTAAGGGGAAAGGTGTTTCTTATATGGAAGGAATGGTGGACTGGCATGGTAAAGCACCTGACAAAAAACTAGCAGACCAGGCACTGGAAGAGATCGGTGCAGGCAATTGATAATTCGAAGGAGGAAGTAAGTGGTGGAGCAAAAAATTTCTACTCGCGAGGCATATGGGCAGGTGCTGGTGGAATTGGGTAGGCGTTATCCGGAATTGGTGGTGCTTGATGCTGATCTATCAAAATCGACAAAAACCAGTGGGTTTGCCCAGCATTACCCTGACCGGTTTTTTGAAATGGGTATCGCGGAACAAAATATGATGGGAACAGCGGCTGGTTTTGCTCTGGCAGGTAAAATACCTTGTGCCAGTACATTTGCTGTTTTTGCGACAGGACGTGCCTATGATCAGATACGCAATTCCATTGCTTATCCGGGGTTGAATGTGAAGATTATTGCTAGCCATGCAGGGATTACTGTGGGAGAGGATGGGGCTACCCATCAGTCTATAGAAGATATTTCTTTAATGCGAACTATCCCAAATATGACAGTACTAGTACCTGCAGATGCAATTGAAACCGCCCAGGCAGTGACAGCTGCTGTTGAGATGAAAGGCCCTGTTTATATCAGACTGGGGCGCCCAGCTGTTCCGGTTATTTTCGGAGAGGACTACCGGTTCCAGCTTGGCAGGGCTGCAGTTCTCAGAGAGGGTAAGGACGCGGTGGTTTTTGCTGCAGGTATTATGGTACATAAAGCACTTGAGGCCGCTTCCAAGTTGGAGAATGAGGGTGTCAAGGTGGCTGTTGTCAATATGTCAACCATCAAACCCCTGGATAAAGAGGCTGTTGTAAAGTGGGCAGGGAAGACCGGTGCTGTTGTTACCGCTGAGGAGCATTCTGTTTACGGTGGGTTGGGCAGTGCTGTTGCTGAGGTCCTGGGGGAAGAGTGCCCTGTTCCTATGATTCGCGTAGGACTTAAGGACCGTTTTGGGGAGTCGGGAAACCCTGAGGAACTATTAACTGCTTTAGAGTTGGACACAGATAGTGTTATTAATGCAATAAAAGAGGTTTCCCGGCGAAAAAAGTAAAAAGCTGTATTATACGTAAAATGGTAACAAACGTAATAATTATTTTTTAATAT
>CAZZEY010000103.1:0-5519 GCA_964653445.1 uncultured Syntrophaceticus sp.
ATCAAAACATTACCTGAAGACAGACTGAAGATCATCCTTGACTTTATCAACCAGATGAATCAGTCCGGTTATCAAATAGATGACTACGATGAATTCCTGATGGAATCAGACCAATAAAGAACAAGGTGTCAGGCTTGCGTTATTGCCGTACCACCGCGCGGTTACCCTGAAATCCGCGAGGTATAACTCTCACTGCAGGGGATACAGACATACTGACCATCTCTCACCCTTGCCCTCGGTTCCATCACCATTTCACCACACCTGGCACAGGGCACTGAAGTAAAGATGCGCGCCTTTTCCGGCAGATCCAGTTCAACAGCCTGTACCTTAAGCACTTCATCCTGTGGAGCCTGCAGTATATCGGAAATTACCTTAAGCTGCAGCTTTTTCATCTTTTCTCTTTCTTCTGAGGTCGCCTCACCACTACGCATGCGATCCCTTAAAGTCACAAACTCCTCAGGAATCAACTTCTCACTGGGTTTCACTGCGATCCGAACCGCTTTTCCTGTATTTCGGCAGCCGAAGGTATAAGCATTTTTCCCATAGTCTCTAAAAATAAGGTTACCCTTCCCCATGGTACACCCTGTTACTACCTGGACTGCATCAACACCACAGTTGTCAGTCTCTGCAATGACCACCAATTCTTCATCTGGGGCTCGTTTAGCCTCCATCAATTCCATCCCTGTTTTAGCAGCCTTGTATCCATAAGCAAGACCAAGACAAATATGGCCGTGAAATTCCAATGCCTTTTCCCAATCGGTTTTTTCCCGACACACGATAGATTCCTCCCTTTTACAGAAAATTGACACCATAGAGTCACCCCTTCATCCTGAAAGGAAAAACACCTCCGTGGTGTCATTATCATAGTTTATTGTTTCGACACACTTTTATGATATCCTTCCCGATATCTGTTTTGGTAAGCAAAATAAATCAAAGATAAACCACCCATGTAGTGACTGTTACCTAGAATAATTCCATATCTACGGCAGATACTATAACTATATTGACTGTCACCACAACAGGAAGGAGAAAAATATGCGGGAAATCAGTATTGATCTTGGGCCATCTATCGGCACCGGGGATATAGAAGTCATCAAAGCGGCGGCATCAAAAATGGTACCAGGAGATCACCTGCTGCTGAGTTTGGAGGCGGCAGATGCCCATGAAACCGATAGAATTTTAGCCCTGCTGGAAAATGAAGAGATGGACTACCAAACCCATGGCAGTCACACCGGGCAAAGATTTATGATTATTGCTACACCCCGAGGTAATAAAAAAGAGCTCCACTAAAAACATTTTTTAGAAAGTCTATACCTTACCAACCCTGAATATTTTCATTGGTTTTTAACAGCATAGCGCTTTTTAGAAAGGGTAAGAAACTGTTTAATCACATAACTTACAATAAAAAAGGCGAGTGCAACCAGTACAACACAGCCTCCAGCAGCCAAACCGAACTGATAGGAGGCGGTCAGTCCCAACAAACTGGACAATGCTCCCAAGACAAGAGATAGATAAATGACCTGGCGGAAGCTGCGCCCCACGATCAGTGAAGTCAACACCGGAATTACCATTAAGGCTCCAACCAGCAGAGTGCCTACTACTCTGAGACTAACAGCAACTGTCATCGCTACTAATAAAATAAAAATGCGGTTGAGCAAATCCACAGGCAGGCCTGAAACTCGGGCGGCTTCTTCATCTGAACAAATAAAGTACAGTTCTTTGGCCAGAACAATCAAAAACAAGAGCACTGCAGCCCCAACAATTAATATCAACCAGAGATCCCTTGTACTTACGGTCATCAAACTTCCGAAAAGATAAGAAGTGATATCCAAAGCTCCCCCTCTGGCCAACCCAAAGAAAACAACAGCCAGGGCAAGCCCACCGCTCATCAACAGGGCAAGCAGTGCATCAGCTGAAAGTCTGGAATGCGTTCTCAGGTGGTCCACAATCAATGCCCCTATAACAGCAACCACAAGGGTCAATAAAGGTGAGAACTCAGCAGCCACCCCGATCCAAAGGCCGAAGGCAACTCCTGCTAAAGAAATGTGAGCAAGGGTATCTGCCATAAAAGCATAGCGGCGTAATACCAAAAAAACACCCATGGCAGGGCAGATCAACCCTGTTACAAAACCCGCTATCAAAGCACGTACCATAAAGTCATAGCACAGCATCTCTATCAATAGTTTTTTCTCCTTTTCATTAATAAATATAGGTTGTTTTTAGTTTAACGGGTGACAAGGATAACAGTTAGGTATTGGCAGCATAAAGATTAGTTCCATAAACATCATTGAGATTAGACGGAGTCAAAACCTCCTGTGGTGTGCCTTGATAGATCAATTTTTTGTTGAGGCAAATGATCCTGTCGGCCCAAGAACCTATCTCACCTATATCATGGGAGACAATAAAAATAGAAATACCCCGCTCTTCTTGAAGCTGCTTTAACAAACAATAAAAATCATAAAGATAGCGGTCATCAAGCCCTACCTGAGGCTCATCCAATATCAATATATCTGGATGGCTAGCTAGCGCTCTGGCAATAAAGACACGCTGCTGCTGGCCTCCAGATAACTCTAAAAGAGGCTTGTGTTGTAATGAAAGAAGCCCTACCATCTCAAGCGCTTCTTCAACCGCATCCCAATCTTCCCTTTGCAGATTTCGGAACAGTCCAACCCTTCCGAAACGCCCGGCAGCTGCAGCTTCTCTGACAGTTACCGGAAAACTATTATTAAGAACCGCCCGCTGTGGAACATAGCCTAGCCTGTGCCAATCTCTGAACTGCTGCATAGGAGTTCCAAAAATCAGCACTTCCCCATGCACCGGGTGCAGGAGTCCCAGTATCAGCTTCACTAAAGTGGTCTTACCAGAGCCGTTTGGGCCAATTAATGCCAGGTAATCCCCTTTTTCTATGCTTAGATTAATATCTTCTAAAATAACTCGATCAATATAGGAGAAATAAAGGTTATGGAGCTCGATCACTTTCATATTCTTCTGTTTCCTTCCTTTATTCAGCTAGTGCTTTTTTTAAATTTTCTAAATTCTGGCGCATCAAATCAAAATAATCATAGCCCTTACTGATGTCCTCTTGTGTCAAAGCTCCGATGGGATTGAGTATCAATGTCTCCACTCCGACTTCCTGAGCGACTGTCTCAGCAACCCGTGGGCCGGTAGCAGCTTCATAGAATATATACTTAACACTCTGATGACGAGAAAAATCAATTATTCGGGCCAGAGCTGCGGCATCTGGTTCCTGCTCAGGGGTTAAACCCAGAACAGGTATTTGACAGAGTCCATAGCGCTGTGCCAGATAACCAAAGGCGGCATGAGAAACCACTATATCTCTGCTCTGAAATTGGGCAACAGCTGTTTTAAATTCTTTGTCAAGCTGTTCCAGTTCATCAATTACCAACTGAGCGTTTTGCTGGTAATACTCTGCATTCTCACTATCAACCTCGGCAATTCCCTCAGCCATGGATGATATTATATCTTTAGCCAGCACTGGGTCAAGCCAAACATGTGGATCAATATTCCCCTCATATTCCCCATTTTGCAGCCCCTCAGATGTATTCACACGCAAAAAGTTCGTAACTCCAAGCTGTTCTTCTTCTGCAAAGGTGAGAAGAGGAATCCCCTCTGTAGCCTTGATTATTTTTACTTTTCGGTCTTTCATGTCAGGAAGAATTTTATCAACCCATAACTCCATTCCAGCACCATGGTAAATAAAAACATCAGCCTCATATATTCGCTTCATATCTGAAGGAGCAGGTTCCCAGTGATGTGGTTCACTACCGGGGGGTATTATTTGGGTAACTGCTGCTCTATCCCCTGCTATCCCCCTGGCAAAATCAGCGAGCGGATAGATTGTTACTGCAACATCTAATTTGGACTCTGCATTATTTGAGCTATTATTTGCTGTAGTCTGTCCCTGCTGACAGCCGACATTTAAACCCATAAAAAAAATGAACAGCATTAAACAGGAACAAATTTTAAGATATTTCTTCCATATACTCATGATTTTTCATTTAGCCTCCGTTTTTAATCTTCCCGACACTCAGCACAGTATCCATATATGGTAAAACTGTGGTCCTCAATTTTAAAATCAGAGTGGCACTCCTTTGCCCGCTTGATAATATCTTCAGGACAGTATGCTATTTCCCTAACATAGCCGCATCCTAAGCAAACAAGATGGTGATGATGTTCCCCCTGAATGACCAGTTCATAACGGCGTGATTGGTCTTTAAACTGTAGTTCTCTAACAATACCCTCTCTGGTAAAAGTAGCCAGTGTCCGGTATATTGTATCCAGACTTACACTAGGATAACGAGTTCTGACGCACTTCATGACTTCTTCAGCATTGAGAGGCTGGCCGCCGGACTCCGCACTGTTATAAAGTACCTGCAGGATTTCCTGGCGCTGTGGTGTCAACCTTACACCTACCCTTTTGAGGTGCTTGATAAGTTCCCCCAGCATCATGGGTATTCCTCCTAGTTAGGAATTATTCCTACCTTATTGGCATTATTACTATACTCCAAAGCGAACTAAATGTCAATTCTTATCTATCAAGCACATCACGATCTCCCGCGTTTCACCCCACCCCTTCTCCCTGCCTATGGCAAAAAAGCGTGTCATGTTATTTGGACAGTCATTTGCTTGTGGAATGAGCACATCCAATCCATATACAGCAGCTGCAGCTGCCGGTGCAAGGGCTGCCCAGGGACGTTCACTTTCAGCTACCAGAACAGCCGCGGCTGCTGCTGGCGCACTCCTGAAGGCAAGTATAGGGGAGCTTTTCTCGCAGAAAGCCTCGGCACTGGGCAATGGCCTGAGAATGAGAAAAAACCTTCTCTATCCCCTTTACAGAGACTTTTGGCCGGGCAAGCAGGCTGTGAACCACTGGGACAATAACCTCCCCTTGCACAGTCAGATCATAGGACCCCGCCAGTAGATCATAAACAATACCAACAGTGCCCACTGTCGTGTTTTCAACAGGAACTATCCCCTTCTCAAGCATACCAGAGGCAACCCTATTGATAATACTCTCCAGAGAACTGCACTCTACCAACTGCCACCCTTTCCCCTTAGAGTATATATGAGCAGCAATCTCAGAAAAGGTACCCCTCGGCCCCAAATACCCCAAGTGATGCATTTTTTTACCCATTTAAAGATCACGCCCCATAGCAGCAGCTATCCCCTTTAGTTCTTTCATCAAAAGATTAAAATCATTTGGAGTAAGAGACTGCGGCCCATCACATAAAGCGTGAGCAGGATCAGGGTGAACCTCAATAATCAGGCCATCTGCTCCTGCTGCCACAGCAGCCCTGGACATAGGTACAACCAATTTACTGCTGCCTGTGGCATGGCTGGGATCAGCGATCACCGGCAGATGAGACAGCTGTTTTACCAGGGAAACAGCACTCAGGTCAAGGGTATTGCGTGTAGCACTCTCAAAGGTGCGAATACCGCGCTCACACAAAATCACCTTTTCGTTTCCTTCAGACCCATCTTCCGCACCCTTCTTTTTC
>CAZZEY010000104.1:0-5475 GCA_964653445.1 uncultured Syntrophaceticus sp.
AGAAGGCGAGACCATGGTGGGGTTATTTTTCTTGACCTGCGGGACAGGAGTGGTGTAGTCCAGGTGGTTTTAAGCCCTGATATTAGTGAGTGTGCATTTAATAAGGCAAACAGTGTGCGCGCCGAATATGTGCTGGCTATCAATGGCCAGGTGCGAAAAAGACCGGAAGGAACAGAGAATCCCAACATGGTTACAGGTGATATTGAAGTTATAACCTATGATGTACAGATTCTCAATGCAGCCAGAGCGCTTCCCTTTTCTCCTGGGGAAGCGGCAAGTGTTGATGAAGCACTTCGATTGCGTTACCGCTATCTCGATCTCCGGCGGCCGGAGTTCTGGCATATATTTTCTATGCGGCATAAAGCAGCTGCTCTGATTAGGGATTTCTTAAACAAGAATGGTTTTTTGGAGATGGAAACCCCACTGTTGACCCGCAGCACCCCAGAGGGGGCCAGGGATTATCTTGTTCCCAGTCGGGTCCATCCGGGTGATTTTTTTGCTCTACCGCAGTCACCGCAGTTATTTAAACAGATACTGATGATCGCCGGTTTTGATCGCTATTTTCAGTTAGCTCGGTGTTTTCGGGATGAAGATTTGAGAGCTGATCGCCAGCCGGAATTTACTCAGCTTGATATTGAAATGTCTTTTGTTGATGAAGCAGATATTCAGAAACTGACCGAGGAGATGTTTGTTTATCTATTCAAAGAACTGCTCGGTGTTGAACTGAACAGGCCATTTCCCCGGCTTACTTATCAGGAGGCTATGGCAAAGTATGGTTCCGATAAACCTGACCTGCGCTTTGGATTGGAGATGGTTGATGTATCAAGACTGCTGACAGACAGCAACTGCAGGGTTTTTGCCGAACCAATCAAAAAAGGTGGTGTAGTCAGGGGTATTTGTGTTCCAGGTGGTGCTGTGTTCAGCAGGAAGATTCTTGATGAATTATCCGGATTGGCAGTGGAGTGGGGTGCCAGAGGGCTCGCCTGGTTTATTCTGGGTGAGAATGGGATCAGATCACCTCTTTTAAAACTGATGAAACCTGAGGAAGTAGACAGCCTTGTTGCTGCAATGGGAGGAGAGACAGGGGATCTTCTGCTCTTTGTTGCGGACAGCAGGCAAGACGCTGAAGAGGTTTTGGGATTGATGCGGTTAGAATTAGCCAAACGACTTGATCTGATAGACAGCAACATGTTTTCTTTCGTTTGGATTACAGATTTTCCTCTGCTTATGTATAATGAGGATGAGCAGAGATTAGAAGCAGTGCACCACCCATTTACTTCCCCCAGGGAAGAGGATTTGTCTTTATTGGAGACAGAACCGGAAAAGGTCAGAGCAAGGGCCTATGATCTGGTTCTCAATGGGGTAGAACTGGGTGGTGGAAGCATCAGAATTCATAAACATGAAATGCAGGAGCGTCTTTTCAAAGCAATTGGGCTTCAAGAGGATGATGTTCAGGATAAATTTGGATTTCTCATGGAGGCCCTGGACTATGGAGCTCCCCCCCATGGTGGGATCGCTTTGGGTTTTGACAGGCTGATGATGCTACTGCTTGGTTTGTCAACAATCCGTGATGTAATAGCTTTTCCTAAAACTCAGAGTGCAACATGTTTGCTGACCAGTGCACCTGCGCCTGTTGCAGAAAAGCAGCTAAAGGATCTTCAGATTAAGATGATACCCGAGGTAAAGAGTGAATAGGGCAGCTAACATTAAATGGCATATTGAAATAATGCGGACACTGTGATAAAATCTTAGCTGCAAGATGAATTAACAAACCCTACGATGTTCGTGGAATTCTGGGAGTTTTGAGCCAACACCAAAACTTTCGGAGCCTAGGCTCTGGCTGTGGCTTGTAAGCCTTTAATAAGGAAACATAAAGCAGCCAGGAGGGCACCACCGTGCTGAGCCAGGTTCAGACACCGGGTCCCACGGCATTTGTGGGGTTTTCTGCTTACTTGACACCTTCTGATTGATCCTATAGAATCTCCTGTAGTATTTTGGGTGAGGAGGAATTATTATTGGTGTGCTATTGGAATGAAGAGTATGAGTGTATGTCACGCGAAAAATTGCGAGCTCTACAGGAAGAACGTCTGTGTGAAACTGTAAAACGGGTTTATGAGAAGGTTCCTTTCTATCGCACTGCTTTTCAAGGAATTGGCCTCAAACCGGATGATATAGAATCTCTTGATGATCTAAAAAACCTTCCCTTTACAACCAAAGATGATCTACGTGATAATTATCCCTATGGACTATTTGCTGTTCCTTTAAGTGATGTTATCAGGCTGCACGCCTCTTCTGGGACTACCGGGAAACCTACTGTGGTGGGTTATACTCGCCAGGACATTCGGGCCTGGGCAGAGGTAATGGCCAGAGCACTTACCTGCTGTGGAGCATCAAAAGACTCAAAGATACAGAATGCATATGGATATGGCTTGTTCACAGGAGGACTGGGAGTTCATTATGGGGCTGAATTGATAGGTGCTTCAGTGATCCCGGTGTCAGGGGGTCATACTAAACGTCAGATAATGCTTATGAAGGACTTTGGCACAACCATCCTCACCTGTACACCTTCTTATGCTCTGCATCTGTCAGATGTGATGAAAGAGATGGGGGTTTCCAAAGATGAGCTTTGCCTCGAAGGAGGCCTTTTTGGGGCAGAACCCTGGTCGCTGAACCTGCGCAGCCAGATTGAAAAGAGGTTAGGGATCAATGCGCTTGATGTTTACGGACTCAGTGAGGTGATCGGGCCTGGAGTTGCAGTTGAATGTCCGGTTAAAGAAGGACTGCACATTTGGGAGGATCAGTTTTTAGCAGAGATTGTCGACCCGGAAACAGGTGAACAGCTGCCGCCGGGTAGTTATGGAGAACTGGTAATCACTACTTTGAACAAACAAGCGCTCCCTATGATACGCTATCGGACCAGAGATATCACTCGAATTATACCGGATGAGCGGTGTGCTTGTGGGCGCACCCACCTGAGGATCGACCGCTTCCAGGGACGCACAGATGACATGCTGGTGATTCGGGGTGTTAATGTGTTCCCATCCCAGATCGAGGAGGTTCTCTTCCGCATCAGTCATACAGAACCCTATTATATGATCTATGTTGACAGGCGGGATCAGCTGGATCAATTAGAGGTCTGGGTAGAGGTGTCTGATGAGGTATTTTCCGATGAAATTAGAAAACTAGAAAGTCTCGAAAGGGAGATCAGAAAAGAAATCGAGGTAGTTTTAGGGCTAAATGTAAGGGTCAGACTGGTGGAGCCAAAATCCATTGAGCGGTTTGAGGGTAAGTCAAAGCGGGTCATTGATCGCCGCAGTCTTTAAGGAGGGATTTTTATGCCTGTGAAACAGATCACTGTTTTTTTAGAAAATAAGTGCGGCAGATTGGCCAATGTCGCCAAAGCTATCGGGGATGAGGGAATCAATATACGTGCCTTTTCTGTGGCTGATACCACTGATTTTGGTATTCTTCGTCTAATTGTCAATGACCCTGACCTGGCCTATGAGGTGCTGCGCCGGGAACAATACACGGTCAGGATGACTGAGGTTGTTGCTGTACAGATACCGGATCATCCAGGTGGGTTGGCTGAGGTTCTTGCTTTAATGAAGGAAGCGGGGATTAATATTGAGTATTTATACGCCTTTGTTGCAAAAATTTCAGGGGATGCTCTTGCTGTTTTTCGGGTAGAAAACATGAGAGAGGCTGAGCAGTTAATGCTTGGTAAAGGGATCAAAGTTTTAAGTGGAGAAGAAGTCTATGACCTCTAAGAGAGAGATAATTGACAAAACCCAGTTTTGCCCATATGGCTGTGCAAGTGGAATCGGGAGTTTACCTCATATTGATCCAAAGGCCGCTTTACAGCTTGTGAATCGGTATCTGCCGGTGATGCCTCATTGGCCGCAGCTTCCTCGTAAAACTGTGCGAGAGTATTTTTGTACCCAATTTTTACAGGTGCTGAACGATTTGGGTCTGATTAAGGTGGAGAAAGGGATAAAAGCCGTATTTTTAGATGAGGATGATGGATGGCCTGAGCGTTTAGCCGAATTTTATGAGCTCTATCTACAGGCAGAAGTGGGAAATATGGAAATATTAAATAAATTTTCATTTTCACCCGGATCTGCGGAAGGATTTTATTGTTTTTATGACGAATTACTTACAAAAGGAACAGGTCAGGCTAGGTATTTAAAGGGACAGGTGGTTGGTCTTCTGTCTGTGGGATTCCAGGTTACCAATCAGCAGGGAGTTCCCGCCTATTATGACGAGCAGTTGCGGGATATTTTGCTCAAACAACTATCCCTGCAGGCAGCATGGCAGGTGAAGACACTGGGCAGATTTGGGCTCCCAGTGATCATTTTTATGGATGATCCTGTAATCGATAGCTGTGGGAGATATGATCGCATTAGTGTCAGCAGAGACCATGTACAGGCCGAGCTTACAGAATTTGCTGCATTTGTACGCAGGTTCGGTGGGTTAGCCGGTGTGCACTCTTGTTCCGACCTAGATTGGTCCATCCTTTTAAATGCAGATATTGATGTCATTAGTTTTGATACCTACCAGTTTGCTGAGAGTTTTGCACTATATTCTGATCTAATCCAACAGTTTTTGAAGCATGGTGGAGTCATTGCTTGGGGCGTGGTTCCTACAGATAGTAAAGCATTAAAAGGTGAAGAACTGAATACAATTATTGATCAGATTGTTGCGCTTTTTGCAAAGCTGATAGAAAAGGGTGTTGATCGGCAATTGCTTTATACAAAAAGCATCATAACACCTGCTTGCGGAACAGGTACTCTGACCGAAGCGGAAGCAGAGCGCATCTACCAGTTGATCGGATCTTTGTCTGCTCAATGGAGTAGGATAATAAACATGTGCAATTGCTGATTTTAGATATTATTTTAAGGAGGTGATGGATATTAGCTTGCCGGGGAAGTTCGATGAAACAGCTGTAGATAGGGATGTGACCCGGGAAAAAATGGGTGAACAGCAGCGCAAAAAGATGCAGCATGAGTTTAAAATATATATGGAGCAATACTTTAAACGCACACTAGGTAAGAGTGTTACAACCACAAAGATAAATATAGTAGAGGACATGCTTATAATTAGAGGTGAAGGTTTTTTAACAGAGCCAGAGAAATTTATTGTCAGGACACCCCGGGGGAAGGATGCAATCAGAGCATCCAGAATGCATGTTGTTCAGCAGCATATAATTGATAATCTGCCTTATTTTGAGAAAAAATTAGGAGCCAAAGGAATTCATCAAACTTACGAAGTAGAAGCTGAAAATGATTTCTGGATGCACGTTATTGTTTTTGATCGTATATTAACTAATAATTAAACACTATCCTATGATTTTGAAACAGAACTTTCACATTTCGCTGCAAAGTCGTTTGTTACAACTGGATATGGTGGTTTACGGAGAAACCTATTTGGTGGCTCCAGGGGAGACCAATGTTTTTATGGTGAGGCTGATTAGTCCAC
>CAZZEY010000105.1:0-5439 GCA_964653445.1 uncultured Syntrophaceticus sp.
TTACGGAGAGGTGGCCGAGTCCGGTTGAAGGCGCTCGACTCGAAATCGAGTAAGGGGTGATGAGCCCCTTCGTGGGTTCGAATCCCACCCTCTCCGCCAATCAAAAACCCCCCGTTTGTTTCGGGGGATTTTTATATTACAGGTGTGAATAAAGAGAAAAATTTGCCGTCAGTTTCATTATTTAGACAAACCTAAATATCGCCCAGTACTGGCATATGCTTCCGGCTAAGATAAACAGATGAAAGATCTCGTGGAAGCCCAGTTTAAATGGGAGATTGGGCCGCTTTAGACCATAAATGACAGCTCCAATGGTGTATAAGATCCCTCCCGCTAACAGCCAGGCAAACCCAGCAAGGGTGAGCGCTCTGAGCAGCTGCGGAAGTGTGACTATAACCAACCATCCCATGACTCCATAGATCAGGCTGGATAACCAGCGGGGTGCATTTAACCAAAACCCTGTCACTATGATCCCTGCACCAGCCAGTGTCCAGACGGTAATCAATAAGACAATACCCTGTTTACCTTGCAGTGAGAGCAGACAGATGGGGGTGTAAGTACCTGCGATTAGAATATAGATCATCATGTGATCGATATACCTCAAGGCTTTTGTTACACGCTCAGAGATCTGCAGCAGATGGTAGAGTGCACTGGCACTGTACAGTAAAATGAGGCTTGCGCCAAAAATGATAAATGAAACAAGATAGGAAACTGTTTCATACACTAAAGCACGCTTGATCAAGAAGATCAGCCCAGCGATCGATACCAGTGCTCCCAATAGATGCGAAAACCCGTTAAACGGCTCTCTGATTTTACATTTCATGAAGATCCCCCACAGTAATTTTGATACCTTATTATAATGCTACCACATAATTAATAACTAATAACTAATCGTAAAAAATAATATCGGCATCCAAAGCCCACTATTCTTAATATTTTTACTGCGGCGATATATTTGCCTTAAAGTTAAAGGCACTGTGATATTATATGGGTAGTAACAGGCTTTATGTAAAGCATGATCGGAGGCGAAGCTGGTGAGGATTTGCCGTCAGTGTCAGTGTGAAATGCAGGAGGGGTTTGATGTTAAGGTCGAAGGTGCGGGCTATGGCATAAAAATTGCTGCTGGTACCGGTATATTTGCAACAAGGCTGGAAAAGCCTAAGGTTGCAATTTGCCCTCAATGTGGTGAAATTTCTTTTTATATCGAGGATGTGGATAAAATAAGGAAAAGCAGGGGTTGATCCTTTTAGCAAAGGGGTGTGCAGGTCGGGGAGCGCCAGATATAAAGCCCTTTGGAATGAAGTGCGAAAAATAATTGAGGAATAATATTAAAAGGGGTTCACCTGTAGGATGAACCCCTTTTATATCATCTCATATCATCTCATATCATCGACCATACCGTCTATCTGCTGAGCGACCCTGCTGCTTTCACCCGAACACGGGTGGCGTTCCCTGGGAGGTAGGCTAAAGGCACATCCTCCTGCTGTACAATGGTCACAGTATCCGGGTCTGCTCCTGCTCTGACCGCTTCGTCTTTTGCCAGGTCTCTGGCATCATCTAAGGCTTGGTCTCTAGTCAGATCAGAGAGGGAGTAGATTTTATCCACTTCTCCACTTACCTGTGCGATGGCTGCACCCAGAGCATTGGCCACATCGAAGTTGTCAGGGCGGTGTACTGCACTTACACCCTGAAGTGTGCCATTGATGATGATGCTGCCCCCACCCACCAGGATCAGTGGGAGTGGATCTTTGCTGACCTTCATTTTGTCGATGGCTTCTTCCACCATTAACATGATCTTTTTATGAGCTCGCTGGGCAAACTCAATATCTATGATGTTTGCTTTTTCTTTGTCACCGATATCAGCCAGGCCAAGGCGCACAGCAATATCTGTGGTTGTTATTGTGCTACCTCCAAAAACTATGGCCTCCTCGGTGAGATTGTAACCCACACTGTCGGGCCCGATTTTGATCTCACCATTTTCCTCCCGGATAATGGTGCCGCCTCCCAGGCCGATAGATACCAGGTCTGGCATGCGGAAATTGGTGCGCACACCACCGATCTCAACAGCAAGTGATGATTCCCTGGGGAAGGAACTGGTGATAACTCCTACATCACTGGTTGTTCCCCCTACATCCAGAACAATGCCGTTTTCCACATCGCTCAAGTAAGATGCTCCCCTGATGCTGTTG
This sequence comes from uncultured Syntrophaceticus sp., assembly GCA_964653445.1. Taxonomy (GTDB): domain Bacteria; phylum Bacillota; class DSM-12270; order Thermacetogeniales; family Thermacetogeniaceae; genus DTU068. The sequence continues at coordinate 2,187 of CAZZEY010000105.1, forward strand.
GTGGGGCCGCAGGCGATGGTCAGGATCGGGTAGTGTACCGCGTAGTCTACAGCCATCAGTGTGCCGTCATTCTGGCAGATATAAACCTTTGCATTTGTGACTCCCTCTTTTTTCAGGGCATCCATAAAGCTGTTGGCAGTGTTACGAGCGATATTGATCAGGGCTGCATTGAGAATAGTGGCATTCTCTCTTTCTAAAAGCCCGATTGATCCGATTTCATGGGAGTAGGTGATTGGGATCTCTCCCAGCTCGGATTTTATGATTTCCCCGGCGCGTTCTTCATGTTCCGCGTTAATTGGGGAGAAAACCGAGATAATCGCGATGCTGTCCACATTACCCTTTAATTCCTGTGCTATTTTTCTAATCTCTTCCTCATCAAGAGGGGAAATTTCCCGTCCGTCAAATTCGTGGCCGCCGCCTACCAGGTAGTATCTGCTGCCAATGGCCTCTTTCAGTTCTGCTGGCCAACCTGTTGTCGGTTCGATGGATTGTGTTGCTGGTTTTCCCAGCCTGATCACTGCTACACGGCAGAGCCTTTTTCTTTCCACAATGGCATTGGTGCAGTGAGTTGTCCCCAGCATGGTATAATTGATCTCCTCAGGGGGGATGGCAGCATCCTCCAAAACAGCGCGGAGTGCTGTGAAAATACCTGAACTCACATCCTGGGTTGTTGGTGTTTTTACCTTGGCCACAAGTTTAAGATTTTCGTCAACGATAACTGCATCGGTGTTTGTTCCTCCCACATCGATTCCCATTCTGTAACTCATTTAGCGCACCTCCTTAACTCTTGTTTCTACAGGAATATAATCTGCATCATATCCGAAATAGCGGGGACCCACTGTTTCGATCCCCTTGGGGGTGCGCCATTTTTCGTCACAGGGGATACCAACAACAACCACTCGCTGGCCGTACCGCAGGCGCTCTGTGGTAATGGGGATGGCTGTTTCAGCATCAACAGTACAGATCAGATCAGGCACAGTTGCTGCGATTTTACCATCGCGTATTGCGATCAGGTTTTCATTTTGGAAGTGGAGTTCCAGTTTGGAACCACGATAGTCATCGATCCCCGAAAGGACTGCCTGGCCGCGCACAAACCCTCCAGTGGTGCGGCGCATGACATCCCCGATTTTACCCTTAAAGAGTGGATAGCCTCCTGTGACCTCGATCAGGGCTGCTACCGGGTTCTGGTCATTCTGTCTGGCCAGACGGATCGCTTTACCTATTTCCGCTGAATAGGTAACTATGTTTCTGATCCCTGCTTTTTTGATATCCTTCCCGGTCATGGGATAGATGGCAATCATTACTGAACCACCCATAACTACAGTTGCATTGCGGGCCAAATTTTCGGTCCAGAAGTTGTCAACAGTATTTAACAGCATGGTGTTCCCTTTTTCATCTGCGATCACCATTGGTGTGGCGGAAATACCATAAAGGTGATAGGTGACCATCTGCAGTTCTGGAAATGCCCTTCCCATTCCATCTGCATTGACCAGGGGTATTCTATTGGTGGCAGCAACAGCAATGGGAATCATGGAGTTAACCCCACCTGCTTCAATGGGAATAGTGGCGTAAATCTCTTTTCCCAGGTAATCCTTGAGAATACTGAAGGCATCCAGAACTTCCTTACCTGAAGGCACTTTTTCTACCAGTACTGTAGGGGCACCCATCATTGCTGCAGGTACGATCTGAGCATCATCTGGCAGTTCATCCACATCGAGCAGTTCTACAGGGCCGTATTTTTCAATGGCCTGCAGTGCCATCAGCTTGCCTACATAGGGGTCACCCCCACCGCCAGTACCTAAAAAGGCGGCTCCTATAGCGATATCTTCCAGCATTTGTGCATCGATAAATGACAATTTATTTCACTCCTAATATAAATTAGTAAACTAAGAAACCGTGTTGTCCGCTGCTATATTATCCTTTTCTGCTTTTGTTGAATTAAAGACTAAACTGCCAATCCAGTAGAGGGCAGCGGCAGTAATGAGAGAGTTAAATGCCGGGATCCCCCACTGGATAAAATAACCTACCAGGAAGGCGCACAGCCAGCTGACCAGGGCAATGGGGTTGATATTCTCTACATAGTCAGGAAGCTTATTCTGTGCTCTGGAGATATCCAGTATTTTACGGGAGCGTTTCAGAATAAAGTAGTCAATGATAATGATTCCACCTACTGGTGGCAGAGCAACTCCTAATAGGGTGAGAAAGCCGACAAAGCGATCAAGGATACCAAGGACAGATCCCAGAGTACCTAGGATGCCGATCACCAATGTGATCATGGAGCGGCTCATCTTTAATCCGAACGCGGTGTCCAGGAAGTTTGAAGTGCCCAGGGATGCTCCGTAGAGGTTCATATCATTGATTTTGATGGTAGCAAAGATAACCAGGGCAGCGGAAATCCAGCCCCCTAAAGTCAGCATGATGCTGACCACATCAGAACTTTGAACTGCGTGTGCCATGAGCACACCAAGTGTGTTAACGATCAGCTCTCCTAAAAAGAGGCTGAGCACAGTCATCCAGAATACATCTTTTACATTCCGGTTAAAACGGCTCATATCCGGAGTAATAATGGCTCCTACCATAAAACCCCCAGCGATCATGGTGACCGCAACACCAAAGGGCATTAGTTCTCCTGGAGGTGCTGCCTTGATCAGATCACCGAGGTTATATTCGGTAATCATTTTGTAGGTAGCCAGGGCCATAGCAATTAAAAAGCCCGGCACCGCAATATTGGCGGTCCAGCTGATGGTTTTATAGCCGTAAACCACTAAAAGGGTGACAGCTAATCCTGTGATGACCATCATTATCTGCAGATTGACAGTTCCTCCAAAGGCCTGTACAAGGCCTTCCGCAAAGACTGAATTCTGGATACCGAACCATCCGATACAGGAAATAGCGATGATAAAACCTATCAGGCTTGAGCCCAAGCGTCCAAAACCAGTCCACCTGGTGAGAACACTTGTAGAAAGCCCTTCACGACAGCCAGCAACACCGATCAGGAAACTAACGATCTCCAGCAGCACACAGCCAATTATGGTGGCGAGTACAGCATCTCTTGTGGTCATGCCGAAGCCAAGTGATGCTCCTAAAATAAGCTGGGATAGAGTAGCCACGGTGCCAAAGCGGATCATAAAAACCTCCCACATTGGCCTCCGTGCTTCGAGTGGTGTGCGTTCCAGTGCGTAATCCTCTCCGCCTTTCATAACTACAAATATTACCTCCTTAGATATTAAAAATAATTTAGTATAGCCGTTAT
>CAZZEY010000106.1:0-5434 GCA_964653445.1 uncultured Syntrophaceticus sp.
TGTAAATAATTGAGCCGCACACCACAGCTATAATGTGCTGCAGCAGGGTGCGTTTGCCGAAAATGGCTTCGCCGATAATCACCGATGCTAGTCCGGCTACAATCATTCCGATTCCCATTCCGGCATCAGCAAACTGCTGGTTCTGCGCCACCAAAGCTCCGCCAAAAGCAACCATTCCATTGGAAATGGCCAGACCCAGGAGTTTCATCCGGTTTGTATTGACTCCCTGGGCGCGTATCATCTGTTCATTATCCCCGGTAGCTTGGAGTGCTAAGCCGACCTCAGTTTTCAAGAAGAAGTGCAATCCGGCAACTACCAGCACTACGATGAACAGTCCCAGCAGAGAAGGGCCGTAAATATTATCTAGAGGCTGCCAGGTATTAAAATCGGTGATTACAGTATCTGTCCTGAGCAGCGGCACATTTGCCCGTCCTAAAATGCGCAGATTGATTGAATAAAGGCCGGTCATAGTTAAAATTCCGGAGAGCAGGGGGGTAATCTTAAAAACCGTATGCAGCAATCCTGTAATTAACCCTGCTAGCAGCCCCCCAACAATAGCTGCCAGTGTAGCCAGCCAGGGGCTGCCGCCAGCAAAAATAATGCTGGCGGCAATTGCTCCTCCGGTTGTAAAACTTCCATCAACAGTCAAGTCAGCATAATCAAGCACACGAAAGGTGAGATAAACACCCAATGCCATCAAAGCAAATAAAAGTCCCTGTTCCAGTGTGCCAGCCAGTGCATAAAGCAATTTCTCCACTCCGTTCTGATATCTATATCATGTCTGCTGTCAGATAGATAATTTACAGTGCTGTCAAATAAACTTCATCCAGGCATCCGTTTATTCAATGATCCTATCTGCCTGCTCTCTCACATCGTCAGGTATAGTGACTTTCATCGCCTGAGCTGCTTTCATATTGATCACCAGCTCCATATCCCTTTGTGACTCCACAGCTATGTCCTGGGGCTTTTCCCCTTCCAGAATCCTTAAGGCCATCTCAGCTGTCTGTCTGCCCAGTTTATCATAGTCAATGCCGATGGTAGCCAGTGCTCCCCGGTCAACCATCCCTGCTTCCCCCACAACCACAGGGAGAGCATTGGTTTCGGCAACCTTGATCACCGATTCCACCGATGATGACACAGTGTTATCTGTCGGAATATAGATGGCGTCAACTCTCCCCACCAGGGACTGTGCCGCCTGCATCACCTCACTGGTGTTGGAAACAGTTGCATCCACAACCTCTAGGCCAATTTTTGAAGCAGCTTCCTTCACCATATCCACCTGTACCACAGAATTGACCTCACCGGCATTGTAAACAACACCCACCCTCTTTGCCTTTGGGGCGAGTTTCTGCAGCAGTTCAACCTGATCAGCAACAGGATTCATGTCATTGGTACCGGTGGCATTGGTGCCCGGCTTTTCATTGGTTTCTACCAGTTGGGCAGTTACCGGGTCAGTCACTGCGGTGAACAGAATCGGTATCTCTGTTGTTTCCGCTGCCACTGCCTGGGCTGAATCGGTGGCAATGGCCAGAATCAGATCACACCCGCCTGTGACTAAATCTTGAGCGATGGTTTTCAAGGCAGTGCGATCACCCTGGGCATTTCCATAGTCAACAACCAAATTCTCCCCTTCCTTGTAGCCATTGGCTGCCATAACATCCAGGAATCCCTGGCGGGCGGCATCCAGTGCAGGGTGGTCTGCAACCTGGATAATACCCAACTTTACCTGATCTGCTTCTCCTGTGTCCTGCCCTGCTGTATTACTGGAGACTCCCCCACAGCCAGTTATAACCGTCAGCAGCAGCAATAACACCATTCCCAATACAAACAACTTCCTCATGTTTTTCCCTCCTCATCGGATTACAGGAATCCGGGCAGCCAACTAGACAAAAAAAGACACCCCAAGCCGGAGTGTCAGTTATGCAATATACAAGACGCTCCTACCGTCCGGCCGTGCTACCACGCGTAATTATAATTTCAAATCCCTGCCATCCTACTGTTCTACAATTATTATATTAGCAACTGCCTACTGGTAAGTCAACCAAGAAAATTGCAGGAATAAAGACAAAGGTTCTATTTGCCGAAGCTACTAAAAATACACGCCACCAGTAAGCTTGCCAGCTACATATAATCGCATATTAAAACATATGGATAGGACAAAATGTGACTGTTTTTGATAAAATAACTGAATATTCGAGCCGTTGGTTGACAATTATGCATGGTTGTATATAATTACAATTGATATATCTTCACATACTTTATTTATTTCCTTTTGTTTATATGTAATAGTATATTGTGCTTTTTGGGATGTTGTGCATCAGAAGAAAGAGTGCAGTAGCCGTTTGCATTGGTCAAAGTAAATGACAACATTATGGAGGAGGAAAAAATGGAGGAAGTAAAAAAGGGGATCTCACGTAGGAATTTTCTCAAAGGGGTTGCTGTTGGGGCTGCCGGTTTAGCTGCAACGGGAACCTTGGCCGGTTGTGGTGAAGGAACTAGTGAGGAACCTACAGGGGAAACACCGAATGGTGCTGATGAACAAGCAAAGCTTAGTTTTGAAGTTGCCCCTGATCCAATTCCCGAGGGAGATATCAAGGAGACAATAACAACAGATGTTGTGGTTTGCGGCGCTGGGTTAGCCGGGGCATGTGCTGCCGTGGTCGCTGCTCAAAAGGGAGCTAAAGTGGTTTTACTTGAAAAGGGGCCAACTATTAGCTTGCGCGGGATAGACTATGCCGCTATTGGTAGTAAGATGCAGAAATCCATTGGGGCTGATGTGGATAAAGCGGCAGCTGTACATGAAATAATGAGATGGGGAGGCTATAAAGCTGACCAGCGTGTAGTATCTGTCTGGGCTGAGCGCAGTGGTGAAGCATCCGATTGGCTGGTGGAAATGGCGGAAAAGGTCGGGCAAACTGTCGAGTCTGTGCCAATAGAAGAGCAAATAGTTCCCAATTCAACAATTCCATACTATACGACACAGTCTTTTGCTCTCTCTCCCAGTGAGGAGGCTCTTGCTGCTGCAGCTCAAGGAGTGTCGCCAAAGCAGGCTGCTATGAGATACACATTGGAGACGAACGCCAAGGAAGCTGGGGTAGATATCAGATACAATACACCTGCTGAACAGCTTATTAAAGAGGATGGAAGAGTCACCGGAGTTATTGCTAAGAGTGAGGATGGCTCATATATTCGTTTTAATGCTGAAAAAGGTGTGATTCTTAGTACTGGTGACTACGGACATGATCCTGAGATGTTGAAGCATTACATTCCTTCTACTGAAAATATCTATGGTATTACATTTCCAGATGAGTACAATACAGGTGATGGCCATAAAATGGGCCTGTGGGTTGGGGCGGCTATGGATGAAGGACCACATGCCCCGATGTATTTCGACCAGGGTCTGGAAGGTCTGCCCCCTGGCTATAAACCAGTTCCTCTCACCCGTCAGCCGTGGTTGGGCGTGAACATGCTTGGGGAGCGTTTCGCAAATGAAAATTTACCATATGGTTATGTTAGTAGATCATTACTGCGGCAGCCAGGTCATATGAAATGGGTTATCTGGGATGCCAAGTGGCCGGAAGAGGGTCCGAAGTTCGGTATGACCGCTTGTAAAAATATGAGATCACCTATGCATAATCCTGAGGAAATCGAAGAACTCATTGAAAAGGGAATTATTAAAACTGCCGATACTATTGAAGAGTTAGCAGAAAAGATAGATGTGCCTGTCGAGACCTTTAAGGCAACTGTGGAAAGATACAACGAACTGGCGAAGCTGGGAGAGGATCTAGACTTCGGCAAACACGGCGACATTCTAACGACCGTAGAAAAAGCGCCGTTTTATGCAGTAAAATTGGGTGTGACCTTATTAGTAACCCTGGGTGGTCTGAAAGTTACCGAAAAAATGCAGGTATTGGATACGAATAACGAAGTTATTCCGGGATTATATGCGGCTGGAAATACGTCTGGGTGCTTCTTCCATAATGACTATCCCAATATTATGCCTGGTTTGAGCCATGGTCGCAGCTTAACTACAGGTTGGGTTGCTGGGCAAAGTGCTGTTGAAGGATAGCTTTTAGAATAACTGCGCTGATTTTGCACAAAGTTGAAGAATGAACTATAGATGCACCATGACTTATCTGGTGCATCTTTTTATTGTCAGTGTGGCATGGGGGCCTTTCGTTTGCCACATGAATTTGCGAATGGTGGCATGGGGACGTTTCGTTTGCCACATCACTTAACTGCCGAATCCTCCATAATACCGATAAAAAGGGGCATTTCTGTTTGAAGATCCTGCAAAATCGTCATGAATGGTATAATATTAGCAAAGTTAATTATGCTGTTGAGTGGGCTATATTTATTACCTGCGTTGCACCGAATTAAAACAAATATATTTAAGAAAACAAGACGGAGGTTAATGTAGAATACAGTAAAAGTTGTCTGTTAGTGGCTGCCTGCATGTTTTAATTAATGGAGGGAGAGCACATTGAACAAATTACACAGCATATCTTTGTTAGAGGATGCAAACTTTTTGTTGTCTGTGATGGATGCTTCTTCAGATGGTATTCTGATTTCTGATGACCAAGGTAATGTTTTATATGTAAACAGTGCCTATGAGTCCATTACAGGATTAACAAGGGAGCAGATGGTAGGGAATAATCTTCGTAAACTACGTGATGAAGATAAACTTTTCAACATTGCTGTATCATTAGTTGTATTGGAGCAAAAAAAACCTGCTTCCATTATCCATGAGTATATTACTGGCAAAAAGGCTTTGACCACTGGGTGTCCAATTTACGATGAAGATGAACAGGTGATTGTCGGGGTGCTAAGTAATACTAGAGACATTTCAGGGCTGATCAATTTAAGGAATGAATTAGAGGTGAACAAAAAACTTCTTCAGAAATACTCTAATGAATTGCAGCAGCTACGTCAGCATCATCTGCAACAGTATGAAAACTTTATCTATAAGAGCAAAACCATGGCAGAGATGCTGCAGTTGGCGTTAAAGGTAGCGCAGTTTGACAGCTCTGTGTTAATTTTGGGGGAGTCTGGTGTTGGAAAAGAACTTTTAGCAAAATTCATTCATGAGCAAAGTCCCAGAGCTGAAGGCCCTTATATTAGAGTCAATTGTGCCGCAATTCCTACAGAGCTTTTTGAATCGGAATTGTTTGGTTACGAACAAGGTTCTTTTACAGGGGCAAGCTCAGAAGGTAAACCTGGAATGTTTGAGCTGGCAAACGAAGGGACGATTTTGCTTGATGAGATTGGTGAACTACCTTTAACAGACCAATCCAAACTGCTCAGACTACTTCAAAAAAAGGAAGTGCTCCAATTAGGTGCTCAGAAGCCAACCAAACTAAATGTCCGAGTGTTGACAGCTACAAACGAAGATCTTGCTCTAGAGGTCAAAAAGGGTAACTTTAGAGAGGATCTT
>CAZZEY010000107.1:0-5401 GCA_964653445.1 uncultured Syntrophaceticus sp.
AAACTAGACAACACACTTAACTGCTAAAAGTATATATTCCCCTCAACATTTTTGGATTTCAGGCAGGTATCCCCGACCCAAATGCTGAATTTATAATTAAATCCAATAATGGGGGGTATTTCATGGTAAATCTCACTTTTCGGGGAGGAGCAGGCACAGTAACCGGATCATGTTATCTATTAGAAACGGACCATTTAAGGATACTTGTAGACTGCGGGATGTTCCAGGGAAAAAGAGAACTGCGCACACTCAACTACCGCACCCCTCTGCTGCCGCTCGATACCATTGACTACATTCTATTAACTCACGCTCATATCGACCACTCTGGACTGATCCCGCGCTTTTACAATAAAGGATTTCGCGGACAGGTACTTGCCACAAAAGCCACTGCGGACCTCTGTAAGGTTATGCTGCCGGACAGCGGCCACATCCAGGAACTAGAGGCAGAGTGGCGAAACCGCAAAGCAAAGCGTCGGGGAGAAAAACCATGTCCCCCACTTTATACAGCGGTAGATGCCATCAACTGTCTGCAGTGCTTTCACCCTGTTGACTACGGAGAAGATATTCAGCTTGATGAACAGGTAAGGGTGCGCTTCCTTGATGCCGGGCATATCCTGGGTTCTGCTGTTATTGAGATTTGGATTAAAGAAGAAAACAGAGAGATCAAGATCGTTTTCAGCGGTGATCTGGGCAACACAGGTGCTGCCATCATCAGGGACCCCGTACAGGTGACTGATGCTGATTACCTTGTCATCGAGTCAACCTATGGAAACCGCGTCCATGAACCCATGGCAGATGAGACAACCAAACTGAAGGAGATCATCTTACAAACAATATCCAACAGGGGAAATGTGATTATCCCTGCTTTTGCAGTGGGCAGAACCCAGCAGATCCTATATGAGTTGAACGGTATGGTGGAAAGTGGGACTCTGCCCCAGGTTCCGGTGTTCATTGACAGCCCTCTGGCGGTTTCGGCCACTGAAATATTCAGGGATGCAAGAGAATGCTATGATGAAGAAACACTAGAACTGCTTAGACAAAAAGATGACCCCTTTTACTTCCCTGGATTGACCCTGGTGCGCAGTGCAGACGAATCCAGGGCACTGAACAATTTTAAAGGTGGGGCAATCATCATTTCCGCCAGCGGAATGTGTGATGCCGGTAGAATCAAACACCATCTAAAACATAATTTATGGCGCCCTGAATCTTCCGTGGTCTTCATCGGCTTCCAGGCAGAAGGCACTCTTGGTCGGCGATTAATGGATGGAGCAAAAAAGGTAAAGATCCTAGGAGAACTGATCAATGTAGCTGCCAATATCTATTCTCTACAGGGGTTTTCCGCCCATGCTGACCAAACAGGCTTATTAAACTGGGTGACGGGTTTTACCGGGAGACCCCGGCGTGTTTTTATAGTACATGGAGAAGGTTCGGAGTCTAGAGCTCTGGCAGATTTCATCACAAAAGAAACTGGAATTCCAACAACTATCCCACAGTTCGGTGAGGAATACACAATAAGAGCTGCTCAACCTGAATATGTGGGAATCATCGAATCTCCAGATATACCTCTGGACAGGCGGCAGCAGTTGCTGCTGACCATTAACCGCCTGGAACAGAAACTGGCAGGCCTAAAGGCTGATCTCCTGACAGAAGAATATGAGGATGAAGAGATCAGAGCACTAGATGAAACTTTACAGGAGCTGGAGGAAAGAGTAAGCTCATGACAAACAAGACTCTGGCTCAGAGCTATCTCCAGTTCTCCTTCTACAGGGATATCGACTTCATTCCCACTGAAGATACATTGGAAGTTGCCGAACGGGCAGTCAGAGATGCCGGGTCCGTTCTTGAAATGGCGAGGAAAGTAATAACAGATTAAACAGGGGACTGACACCATTCAACTAAATAAAAATGGCAGGGGCACTAAACTTAACCCTTGCCATTACTATTCTAGTGGCGTCCCAGGAGGGATTCGAACCCCCGGCCGACGGATTAGAAGTCCGTTGCTCTATCCAGCTGAGCTACTGGGACTCAAAGAAATAAAATGGAGCGGGTGATGGGAATCGAACCCACCCGACTGGCTTGGAAGGCCAGGGCTCTACCACTGAGCTACACCCGCGTATTTGTGCGATGCTATTTTAACATATGAAACGAATCTCCACAAGCTTTAATTATAAAAGATGGTCGGGGTGGGGAGATTTGAACTCCCGACCTCTTGGTCCCAAACCAAGCGCGCTACCAAACTACGCCACACCCCGTTCTATGCGCAGAATTTAGTATAGCATGTTTGCAGAACTCTTTCAATATTTATTTCACAATTATCTTCTCTCACAATTCGCACAGCTCATAAGTATATCCTGATTGGTGAAGTTCAAGCACAGCGAAACTGTGCCTTCCGGGAAACAAAGGCCATGTAATACTCCCTGGATTCAGGAAGAGAATGCCGTTCTTCTTCTCCTGGTAGGGGACATGTGTATGTCCATAGATAACAATATCGGCACCAATAGTCTCAGCCTGTTTGCCAAGCTTTTCCAGGGTGTGCTTGACACCGAACAGGTGGCCATGGGTAAGGTAGATTTTGTAACCATTAACATCCATAACCTCTTCAACAGGACCTGGTGCATAACGGTCACAATTTCCGGTAACAGCTTTTATATTTATACCGTAAGTGCCGCCCAGGATCATTGCATCTTCGTAATAATCCCCTGCATGCAGCAGCAAATCAATACTCCCCATTTTTCGGAGAGCCTTTTCTGCCTTTTTTAATTTGCCGTGGGAATCACTTAGGACACCTATCAGCAACCTTCCCTTACACCATCCTCCAGCAGATGGGCAAGAATATCCCGCACTGCACGCATGGCATGGGCGCGGTGACTGATCCGATTTTTTACTTCAGGACCCAATTCTGCGAACGTTTTACCGAGTGAGGGAATCAAAAAAAGTGGGTCATAGCCGAACCCATTGGTTCCCCGGGGCTTAAAGGTGATAATCCCTTCACAAACACCTTCCCCCCAAAACTCCTTTCCCTCAGGGGTGACAACCGCAATCACACAACGAAAACGCGCGCTGCGCTCTGATAATGGAACTCCATGCAAAGCTTTGAGCAGTTTTCTGTTGTTTGCTGCATCACTTTGTTCTGGCCCAGCATAACGGGATGAAAACACACCTGGTGCACCATGGAGATAATCCACCTCCAAACCAGAATCATCAGCAAGCGCAATTCTGCCTGTAGCAGCCGCTGCCCTGGCCTTGAGCAGGGCATTTTCTCGAAAAGTTGTGCCCGTTTCTTCGATTGGTGGTATATCAGGAAAATCTGCCAGTGATAATATATTGACAGACAGTTGCAGCAGTTCCCGATATTCATCAACCTTTCCCCGATTCCTGCTGGCTATTACCAGATCAATCATTAATCTCACCCAATAATTCTTTTTGATAAGCAACTAACTGCTTAATTCCCTGGTCAGCCATACTGAGAAATACCTTCAGTTCCTCACCTGTGAAAGGAATTTCTTCCGCGGTCCCCTGTATTTCCACAAAGTGACCGCTTCCGGTCATCACTACATTCATATCCACTTCAGCAAGAGAATCTTCAGCATAACAGAGATCAAGCAGAATTTCCCCTTCCACCTTCCCCACACTTACAGCTGCCACATAATCATTGATGGGAAGCCTCTCCCAGTTCTCCTTTTCCTTCAGTTTGCGCAGAGCATCTACTAATGCTATAAAAGAACCGGTAATAGCAGTTGTTCTGGTGCCGCCATCTGCCTGAATCACATCACAGTCGATCCAAATGGTGTGTTCACCAAGCCTGTCCCGGTTAATCACTGATCTCAAGGATCTACCGATAAGACGCTGGATCTCCGCGGACCTCCCACTGATCCTCCCCCTTGTGCTGTCCCGTGGAGTACGAATTTCGGTGGCGCGCGGCAGCATACTGTATTCAGCGGTCACCCAGCCCTTACCTGTTCCTTTTAGAAATGCAGGTACCTTGTCCTCAATACTGGCAGAACAAACCAGCACTGTATCCCCTATTTCAACACATACAGATCCTTCAGCATGTTTTAAAAAATCACGCTGAATTCTTACCGGTCTCAGTTCTTCTGGTTTTCTACCGTCAGGACGCATTAAACCATCTCCTTAAAATAATCCCTATCTTACCGATCTTACACAACCAATATATTAGCCTTTCCCTATTAAAGCAAAGCATACCGCGGAACAGGCTGATTTTACATCATTTTTCAGGTAGAAGCAGTTTTCCTCGACAGCCTATCATCTCTACCTGTTTGCTTCCCTTGGTCATTCAATGAAACATGCTCAACTTTAAAGGGGTAACCGTTAAGAAACCTTTTGCCGATAGAATAAAAAGAGGCAACCGAACCACTGGCAAAAAAGAGGTGTTGTGGTACAGCCTTTTTCTGGCCATCTGTTTTCAATAAATCACCTAATTCCATAACAGCCTCATCTGCCGGGTCAACCAATTGAACCCCATCACCCAAAATATGCTTGATTACTGAGGACAAAAAAGGATAATGGGTACACCCAAACACTAAAGTATCGATCCCTGCTTCCTGCAGTGGTTTAAGATAGGACCGGGCTATCTGATATGTTTCCCTGCGCTCAATCCTGCCATCCTCTATAAGAGGAACAAAAAGCGGACAGGGCTGAATAAAGACATCCACATCAGAAGACATCTCTTGGAAAGCTCGTTCATATGCCCCACTGTCCACCGTAGCTCTGGTGGCAATAACACCGATTTTTTTATTTCTAGTTTTCTTAAGACCAGCCCGTACCGCAGGTTCAATCATCCCAATAACCGGGATGGGGAATTCTTTCTGCAGACAGGTAAGAGAAACCGAAGAACTGGTATTACATGCTGCAATAACAGCTTTGACTGAATATTGAAGTAAAAAGTTCATGATCTCCATCCCGAAGGAAACGATTTCCTGCGAACTGCGGGAGCCGTAAGGTAAATGTGCTGTATCTCCAAAATAAATAATTTGCTCATTGGGGAAATGTTCCCACAGACTTTTAACAACTGTTAAGCCGCCCACTCCTGAATCGAAGATTCCTATAGGTTGGGAATTATCCAATGACTTTCATCTCCATTCATTTTTCTTTTCTGCGGGCATGGCTGCCAGAAGAAACCTTCTAGATTATATCATATAACAGCTTCCCAGCGAGAATCCATCTATTCAATGATCATAATATCATTCAGAGCTCTGTTTGATGAGATTTTGTACGCATTGATACTTATTTTAGGTAACATACCAGCTTATTGACGATTATCCACCTTTTTCAAGGTTGCTGTGTTGTATAACTAGACAATATAATTATTAAAAATATACTACCAGAAGTGTCTCTTTTAGCGTCAAGAGGCACTGTTAAATAATTGCACAAACTTTAATTC
>CAZZEY010000108.1:0-3744 GCA_964653445.1 uncultured Syntrophaceticus sp.
CAATACTTGAAGGATTTATGATGCTGCAGGAGTACGTGCAGGAGCAAGTTCTCTTCTGTCTGGTACCGGCGTTGTTTATTGCTGGTGCGATTTCGCACTTTCTTTCCCAACAGGCAGTAATAAAATATTTTGGTGGTGGAGCCAAAAAATGGGTGGCCTATCTTGTGGGTTCTGTTTCCGGGGCGGTACTGGCGGTCTGTTCCTGTACAGTGCTGCCTCTTTTCGGCGGGATCTACAAGCGCGGCGCGGGGCTTGGGCCAGCTATTGCTTTTCTCTACTCCGGTCCTGCCATCAATATTCTGGCCATTGTTTTTACAGCTAGGATATTGGGTTGGGAACTGGGTATAGCAAGGGTAGTTGGTGCAGTAGTCTTTGCACTGGTAATCGGTCTTCTCATGGCCTTTATCTTTCGAAAGGAGGAAAGAGACCGTCTGGAAAGCTCTCGCAAAATGGCGGCCCAGTTGCCTGAAGAAAAAAGATCTAGTGTTCAAACACTTTTGTATTTTCTCGTCATGATCTTTATTTTAATTTTTGCTGCCTGGGGTAAGCCTGAGGGCAGTGAAAGCTTCTGGCTGGCTGTTTTTCAGGTGAAGTGGTATCTTGCTGCAGGTTTACTGATCATGCTGGGGTTGATGATCTGGAGATGGTTTGATAAGGAGGAAGTTTCATCTTGGATGGATGCTACCTGGTTTTTTACCAAGCAGATCATTCCTCTGCTGTTTGCGGGTGTCCTTGTGGCAGGGTTCCTGCTGGGGAGACCCGGTTTGGACAATGGGATTATTCCGTCTGAATGGATTGCTGCTGTAGTGGGAGGCAATTCACTACAGGCCAATTTTGCAGCATCTCTGGCAGGTGCGCTGATGTACTTTGCAACACTGACAGAAGTTCCGATACTTCAGGGGTTGATTGGATCCGGTATGGGGAAAGGCCCTGCCCTGTCCCTGCTGCTCGCTGGTCCTGCTTTGAGCTTACCGAGTATATTGGTGATCATCAGGGTTATTGGTGCGAAAAAGGGCTTAACTTATGCCGGCCTGGTTGTTGTAATGGCCACATTGTCCGGATGGCTCTATGGTATGTTTTTCTGACAGTTAAATTGCGGAAGATATTGGAGGCGGTTCTCCCCCATGAATTCTCGGGTGACGGATATTGTTAATAATACAATCCGACCCCTTTAAACAAAAAAAGGAGGAATTCGTTATGGAAATTAAGATTCTGGGAACAGGGTGTGCCAAGTGTAAAAAGCTTGAGGAACTGGTGAGAGAAGCAGTGGATGAGCTGGGTGTTGATGCCGATATTATTAAGGTTACTGACCTCAATGAAATCATGGATTACGATATCATGATGACACCCGGGCTAGTTGTGGATGGGGAGATTGTCTGCTCAGGCAGGCTGCCGAAAAAGGACGAGATTCTGGGCTGGCTGCAGGGAGAATAGAGTTCCAATTAAAAATTAAGGGCGAATTGTATATGCGAGGAGAACCGTCACACCATACATATAACATTCAATTTGGGGGATGAAATGTAAAAGGAGGTGAAGTAGGGGTAGTGGAGAAGACCTGTCGGGTATGTGCTCTCGCACAGAAAATGGAAGAGGAAGGGTGTTACTATTGTTACAAGCATCAACGCGTCAGAGAGCCTGATGAAACAGGATGGGATTGGGGGTGCCTTTACTTTTGTGAGCTGGACCCGGAGGATAACCTCAGTCCCTACCAGTATCTGTTGATCAAAGAAACAGAGCTTGCTACAAGAAAATGACACCTGCCAACATAAAAATGTCCCGGGAGGACAGTGGATAAAGGCAAGAAATAAGAAGAGAGGGTGAGTATCGATGGCACAGGTTGATGTGGTTGTATTTGGAACCGCTGCTCCCAGCGGCGGTTGTGGGTGTTGCTCTGCATGTGGTGGTTCAGATCAGTCTATGGAGAGGGATGCCGGATTATTAAAGGGAGCGCTTTTAGAAAAGTATGGAGAGGCTATTAAGTTTCGCTATGTTGATGTTATGAGTAGTAAGGATATGAAGGATTATCCGGAGATTCAAAAGATACTGAACCGGGTACATCTTCCACTGACTGTGATCAATGGAAAGCCCAGCTTTCACGGTGGTTTATCATTAGAGAAAATCGCCGGGGCTGTGTCCGAATTACTGCAGTAGAGCGGATTTGGAAACTTGCTTCCAAAGTAACAGCGTGGATGACTCGGCGGTCTTGTGTACCGGTGTAGTTAATGAATCCTGGAGTATGAGGAGGTTAATGAAGTGGCTCAAAACGCTCCTTCAAAGCTTTCTGTTTTAGATCGTTTCCTGACGCTTTGGATCTTTCTCGCTATGGCTGTTGGGGTACTGGGAGGCTATCTCATCCCAAATATAGCAACATTCCTGAATAAATTTCAGGTAGGCGCCACATCCATACCTATAGCTATAGGGTTGATCGTTATGTTGTACCCACCACTTGCTAAGGTAAAATATGAGGAACTGGGTAAGGTTTTTAAGAATACCAAAGTTTTAGGGCTTTCACTGCTTCAAAACTGGATTATCGGCCCTGTTTTAATGTTTATTTTGGCTGTGGTTTTCCTGCGCGGGTATCCGGATTACATGGTCGGTTTGATCTTGATTGGTCTTGCCCGTTGTATTGCTATGGTTATTGTCTGGAACAGTTTGGCACACGGTGATTCCGAATATGCGGCAGGCCTGGTGGCTTTCAATTCGATCTTCCAGGTTTTGTTTTACTCTCTTTATGCTTACCTTTTTATCACATTAATACCCCAGTGGTTGCATTTGTCTCAGGAGATTACAGTTATTAATGTGTCCATGGCTGAGGTTGCCAAAAGCGTGGCCATTTATTTGGGGATTCCTTTCCTTGCTGGGGTGATTACCCGCTTTACACTGATCCCTCTCAAGGGCAAGGAATGGTATGAAGAGCGCTTTATCCCCAGGATTGGGCCTCTAGCCCTGATAGCACTGCTCTACACCATTGTGATCATGTTTTCTCTCAAAGGGGAGTATATTGTCAGCTTGCCCCTTGATGTGGTGAGGATAGCTATACCGCTGTTGATCTATTTTGTAATCATGTTTTTCGTTTCTTTTTTTGTCAGCTGGAAGGCGAAGATCAATTATACCCAGTCTACATCTCTTGCTTTTACCGCGGCAAGCAACAACTTTGAACTGGCCATCGCTGTGGCAGTAGCAGTGTTCGGGATTGAATCTGGGCAGGCGTTTGCTGCTGTGATTGGGCCGCTAATTGAGGTGCCTGTAATGATCGGTTTGGTTAATGTTGCCCTGGCTTTTTCCAGAAGATACTTCACGCCACAGCCACAGGGTGAGCCGCAGGCATAGCGATACCGGACCCATATAGTTTTCTGATGCTGGTGATTAAAACATTTTATTAAGAATTCAGAGGAGGTGATGAGATGGCCAGTGACATATTTGATCTGCGTACACGGATTATCAAGGCTTTAGCCCATCCCCTGCGTTTGAGAATAATTGATCAGCTGGACATTGATCAAGAAAGGTGTGTCTGTGAACTGGTAGATGCCCTTGGCTATGACCAGCCGTTGGTGTCCAAGCACTTAGCTGTTTTAAAAAATGCTGGGCTCGTCACCTTTCGCCAGGAAGGGACCAGTGTTTATTACAAACTCAGGACACCATGTGTCAAAAAGTTTCTGGACTGTATTGACCGTGTACTGAAAGAGAACCTGCAGGCAACAAATGAGGAGATGTCAAGAGTGATAGACTGCAGGTAGGGAGGGG
>CAZZEY010000108.1:3844-5399 GCA_964653445.1 uncultured Syntrophaceticus sp.
CTGCAGGCAACAAATGAGGAGATGTCAAGAGTGATAGACTGCAGGTAGGGAGGGGAAAGTGGTGGAGGTTTATCTGAATAATGCTGCTACCTCATGGCCGAAACCTGAAGAGGTTTACAGGGCTGTTGACACATTTTTGCGGCAGCATGGTGCCAGCCAGGGCCGGGGATTTTTTCGCCGCAGCAGAGAGGCCACAAATATTATTGAGGACTGCCGCAGGAAGCTGGCTGAGTTTCTCAATGCTGCTGATCCGACCCGGATCATTTTCACAAAAAACTGTTCAGAGGCGCTAAATACAGCCATTAAAGTGGTGCTGCGTAGAGGTGACCATGTTATTACTAGCAGCATGGAGCACAATTCGGTCTGGCGCCCCTTGAAAACACTGGAGAAAAAGGGATTGATCAATCTTGCGGAGGTAAGGTGCAGTGAACGCGGAGAAATAGATCTGGATGCTGTAAAGGATGCTTTCCAACCGCGTACCCGGCTGCTTGTTTGTACTCATGCCTCTAATGTGACCGGCACAATCTTTCCTCTGACTGAGTTGGCTGAGCTTGCTCATGGGCATGATGCTTTATTTCTTGTGGATGCCGCCCAGACCGCCGGGGTGCTGCCTTTGGATGTTGATGAGATGGGGATCGATTTGCTGGCTACAAGCGGCCATAAGGGGTTGTTAGGTCCCCAGGGTACAGGTGTACTCTACATTGCTCCAGACCTTATTCTGGAAACATTGATGGAGGGTGGAACAGGTAGCAGCTCTCTTTCACCCTTTCAGCCTACAGAACTCCCAGATCGTTTCGAGGTGGGAACACACAATGGACCAGGTATTGCCGGACTGGGTGCAGCACTGGATTTTATTATCACGACTGGGGTGAACGAGATCCGTACCAAGGAGCACCGCCTTACTGGTCTTGTTATAGATCGGTTGTTGAGTATTCCCGGTGTGGTTGTTTATGGTCCCCAGGATCCTGATCAACAGGTAGGTGTTGTTTCTTTCAATATTCTGGATGTAAACCCCGAAGATGTGGGCAGTGTTCTTGACGAAGTCTATAACATCATGGTGCGTACGGGGCTGCATTGTGCCCCACAAGCACATCGAACCATTGGTACAATTGGAAGAGGTACTGTGCGGGTCAGCCCGTCTTTTTTCAATACAGAGGATGAAATCATATACTTTCTCGATGCAGTCAGAGAGATTGTCTGTCAGGCAGGGAGTGCAAGCCCAGTAAAAAGCGTAAAAAGTGATTATATTACTGGTTACAAAATCCAGCAGACTTCTCCCTGCTTTTCCGATGGCAGCCGTGTCCGGGTGGTGGCCTCCCTCTCCAGAGATATTTCTGAGCTGTTTCCTTACCTAAATGCTGTATTAAGGGGAGATTTTGACCAGGAGAGGATGCTCTATACCTTTTCCTATAGGGAGCGGTCTATTGTTCTGCAGGCACAGCAGGTGACTGTGGGTAAAACAGAAGACATGGCAACAGCCGGAGAAATCTTAGATGCAGTTGTAGCCATACTCAATAAAGTGGCAGCGAAACGGGAGACCATAGTTCCTACCACC
>CAZZEY010000109.1:0-5394 GCA_964653445.1 uncultured Syntrophaceticus sp.
TTTCAATTCAGGGCTGAAGCTTTCCTTATCAACACTGATAAACAGATCCGATTCTTTGAATGAAACAGGGAAGGAGACCATCCCCTTCCCATGTACCAGTTTTCGGTATGTGCGTCTGCTGTATTCCATATGCTAAAAACGCACCTCCACTGCCCTGGCCATACAAACATCAAGACAGCTCTCACAAACAATACACTTAGAACCATCAAAATGCACAACTCTTTCCTGCTCATCCATCTTGAGGGCACCTGTGGGGCAAAAAGATGTACATGCACCACACTGCAGACAGCGGTCCTGATTCCAAAATATGGTACCGATTAAAGGTGTCATATCCACACCTGCATTTTTGAGGTACTCCAATCCGCGGTTATAATTCTCAGAATCTCCACTCAGTTCAAGCACAACATAGCCCTCTTGATGCGGATTGATATCAGCTTTTAAGATATTGATCACCAAATCATAATCCTTGACTAAATGATAAATAACAGGCTGATCCACAATCGCGGAGGAAAAACGAAGCACAAATTTGTTGGCAACCAAAGCTATCCCCCCCCCAGTTATCCATTATTCTTTTCTTCAAGTGATTTTAGTTCAATACCTGTATCAACAGATGGCAGTGATTGTACAGGTTCGGTTAAAAGGAAATTACCTCCGGTAATCCATTCCTTCAGTATCCCGGCTATTTCCCTGGCTTTAGCATAGCTGGAAAGTGGAGTTGTGCGCACATCTTTACCCTTTATATTGATGACCCCTGACCTCAGCTCAGCGTAACTCACCTTCCCTAAATCTTGAGGACTTCTTTCCGGATAAGCACTGCTGTAATCCACTACTGCTGTATAAATATCAGCATCTGTCACTGCTGTACAGCGCAGTATTTCCTCATCGAGTATAGGAATCGGGATACCGATGCCAACCGCCAAACTGGCACCATAACCCAGGTAGCTTACCCCACGTAACCAATTAGAGTTCATCTGTTTCAGGTCACCGATGAGGGCCAGTGTGCCGGCCCCATCCAAAGGAACCCCATTATCTCCTCTGGGAACAGATGGGTTGTGCTGAGTGCCGTGCCAGGCCACATATCCAATACCTCCCCCAAGAAACACCCGAGTTCCTACCCCCACTGTTCGATAACAGGGGTCATTTAACAATGGGCTCAACTGACCTGATGTGGAGTAACTGGCATTTCCCATCCTGGGTTTAAGCACACCCATATAGGTATAGATGGTTTTGTTTGATGTATTCACAGCAACTCCGTAATTCTGGTAGGCATTACGAGGATTGAAAAGAATCGCTTCATTGATGTCCTGCAGTGTAATCCAGGTTTCAATATGACGGCGCGGGTAGCAGTCAGTCCCATAACCTGAGGCTTCCAGTTTTACCTGCTTTCCTGCAACCAGATCCTCGATAACATGTCCTCCCCCATACAAGAACCTCCCCGGGTGAATCCTGTTCTCTGGGTCACTTTCAGGAAGAGCTGTTGCTCCGAGATAGGCATCCACCGCTGCAATCCCTGCATAAGCAGGAACACCATTCAGGTGGGCTTTGTTCATTTTAATCCGTGGTTTAGAGTGTCCAAAATTGAGAAATACACCACTTGAACACATGGTGGCAAATGTTCCTGTTGTGACCACATCTATTTCCTGGGCGGCCCTTTTTACTCCCTTCTCTTTGACAATATCAATAATTTCCTCAGCTGTCACTACGACAGCCTTCCCTTGTTTGATTTTTTCATTAATCTCAGCAATGGATCTCTCTGCTGTCAACTGATGTAGGCACCTCCTGTTTCTCTCTCAAATAATAACAAAAAAGACCCCCTGAGAGTGGAGGTCATGTCTTACAAGTACCCCTCTTATCTCCCAGAATCAAACATTCTGCAGGAATTAGCACCTCGTCCCTGATACGGAACCGGTTGCTGGGTTTCATTGGGCCCGTCCCTCCACCACTCTGGATAAGAGTATATTTTAATTTGCTCTATTTAAATACTGGCGAAAACTTTATCACAATAAAATAATCCTGTCAAGTTATTTCTTTGCCGTCTCTTCAGTTGTCTCTTTGACAGCATCTTCTAGATGTTCGGTGGTCTCATTGGAAGCCTTGCGAAATTCCCTGATTGTTTTACCCAGTGACTTACCCACATCAGGCAGTTTGCCAGGACCAAATATAATCAAAACAACAGCAAGAATTGCAATTAACTCCCAGGGGCCAATATGGGGTATAAATCCGAACATACAGCTTCGCCTCCTTTATATCAAACCCTGTTTATACTTTTCTCTATAGTGTACCAGATCTCCTGCGATAATTTTAATCAATTTCTTCTAGAATAATCTTATGATCAACCAATGCCAGTTCTTTGATCCTGGCATTAAGTATTAAGCGCCGACCGAAAATATCCTCCAACAACAAACCCTGTTCATGAGGCTGAACACGATCAACATTATCAAACACCTTTTCTTCTTTATCACCCTTTAATAAATAAGCATTAGCCTCACACATCTGATCAGACCTCCCCTAATCTTTTCAAATAATCAACCAGTTTGTCTATCAAATGCGGCAGTGGTTCCTGCTGCACACCTATGACTTCCACCCTATTCCTGCCGATAGGAAGCAGCACTTTTAATGCTTTGCTTTTACTGACAGCTGCCGCCATTGCTGGAGTAAACTCCCCCAGCATAGAGTTGGCCAGCAGAATAGAAAGGGACCCTGTTACCACATCTACCTGTTGCACAGTAGTAATTATTGCGTTTTCTCCTGATGCACCCTCATTTGCCCCCGATTTCAGCATCATTGATGTGGCGACACTATTTGTGCCAAGAGCAACGATTTCCACTTTCGGGCCCATTTCACGTCTGATCCTTTCAGTAATATGCTTGCCTATGCCACCACCCTGTCCATCGATCACAGCAATTCTCATACATCAGCCTCCCTGGATACCAACTGCACTCCCAGTGTTTTCTCCATCTCCTGCAGAGCAAATTGATGTGCCTTTTCATCAAAGGAGGCAACCCCATCTTTTAAGACCTTTACCTTATAGTGGCGCATTCGGGCATCAGCAGCTGTATATAAAACACAAATATTAGTACAAACCCCGGTGAGCACCAGTTCACTAACCCCCAACTCTCTTAAAGTAAGATCGAGATCAGTGCC
Source organism: uncultured Syntrophaceticus sp. (assembly GCA_964653445.1). Classification (GTDB taxonomy): domain Bacteria; phylum Bacillota; class DSM-12270; order Thermacetogeniales; family Thermacetogeniaceae; genus DTU068. Next base: position 3,145 of record CAZZEY010000109.1, read on the forward strand.
AAAAAAACCGCTGTAGCGCCTTTTAGGTATAATTATTTCCCCTTCTAAAGGAGCCAACTCTACGCAGATTTCCCCACCTTCGGTTCCCATCAAACAGTGAGAGGGAAACATCTCAAACTCACTGTCAGCACTGGTATGCTGGTCACAGAGGTAAATAACAGGCCACTTTTCCGCCCTGGCTCTTTGTAAAAGATCAGCGATAACAGGAATTACCCGAAGCCCTGCATCACCGACATAGAGTGCTCCTCCTTCTTTAACAAAATCATTCACCATATCAATAATAACAAGTGCCTGTTTAGCCATTATTGACACCTTCCTTTTATAACATATCCAACTTGCTCAAATAACTGCTTGCATAACAAAATTACACAATAACATGAGAAATTCCTGCTTTTTAAGATTTACAACTTTTCTAATTCCAGATCTTCAATAAAGCACCTCAGCACCTCTGCAACACCCCATGCCTGAGCAAAACAACCCCGGGGTATAAATGGATGAACACCATCAAAGATCTCTGATATTGTTCCGATCCCATGATGACGCAGATGGTCTTTCAACGGTGCCAAAAGTAAGTGCACAACAATACCTCTTTCCCGTGTATTCAGCACCTTACTACAGGCTGTTACAAAATGGCCCAAAAGCCAACTCCATGCTGTTCCCTGATGATATGCCCCATCCCGCTTGTACTGATTACCACCATAGTGACCCTGAAACTCGGGATCATCGGGGGAAAGGGATCTGAGTCCATAAACCGCATATAGTTTTTCAAAGGTGAGCATCACAACAGAGCGGGCATAGTTAACAGGTAATGTGGAGTAGGGAAGGCTTACTGCAATAATCTGATTTGGCCTAAAATGAGTATCCTTTTTACTCCCATCGATCACATCATAAAGGTATTGGCCTTTCTCATACCAAAAAAGGTTCAGAAAGTTTTTTGATACCATCACCGCAAGATCATTGTACTCATCTTTCTCACCGAAAACCTCAGCTAACTCTGACATTAGCATCAATGCATTATACCAGAGAGCATTTAACTCCACAGGTTTCCCTTGGCGGGGTGTTACCACCCAATCCCCCACTTTGGCATCCATCCAGGTCAGTTGCAGCCCTGGAGAACCCGCCCTGATTAATCCTTCTTGCTCCATAGCAATACCGTATCTGGTTCCATTACGATAATAATAGATAATATCCCGCATGGTCTTAAAGAGATGCTCTTTGACAAAACCATAATCCTTAGTATATGCAAGGTATTTTTGTACCGCATAAAAGAACCACATAGAGGCATCAACCGTATTATAGAGCGGTTCTTCACCATCGGTAAACATATTGGGTACCAGGCCGTCCTTTGTATGCTCAGCAAAAGTGGACAGGATCTCTTGAGCATCCTGGAAACGGCGGGTACAAAGTGTCAATCCCGGCAAAGCGATCATTGCATCCCTTCCCCAGTCATTGAACCAGGGATAGCCTGCTATAATGCTTTTTCTACCGGTAGAAGACCTCTGTACGATAAAATCATCTGCCGCAAGCACCAGTTTTTGAATAAAATCATCTTTATAACCGGCTAGTTCCAGGAGCTGCTGCTGCCGCTCCCACTCCTTTGTCACACAGGCGGCATAATCAAAATTTTTAACTCTCTCAGTAGATAAAATAATTGAAAATTCTTCAGTTTTGTTAAAATGCTTTAGAAAATATCCAGGAAGATAGTGGTCTTCATAACACGAAAGTCCGCGATATGCCTCCATCGAATAATACATCCCCCTATACCATGATGGAGACTTCTCATATCTTACATTGTCATAGGCCATGAAAATATGTGGTGCTTCTCTATAGGGCTCTATTTCCACCTGTCCTCCCTCAATGAACTCCTGGTTAAAGGGCCAGTCATTTTCCTGAGTTATAAAGTGAAAATCACGACAGTTGAGAAGAGGGAAAATATAAAGGGAGATTTCCTTTTGAAAAGGGTTGACTACCTGATAGCGCACCACAGTAGTGTTCTCCCCATTAACCATTAGAATGGTTTTGATTAAAAAAACACCTTCTATTTGATAGATATAGGTGGGAAATGGATATCGCTCAAAACGCTGCAGATGCATATATCCCTTTTGTGCATAACCATCACTCACCTGATTGGTTCCCAGCACATAGCGATTCTTATTGATATAAAGGTCCTCATCCAATTTCGCCACCAACAACCTCCGGTCCACTGGAGGATTTGATGAGGCAACCAACAATCCATGATAGCGCCTTGCA
>CAZZEY010000110.1:0-5392 GCA_964653445.1 uncultured Syntrophaceticus sp.
GAAGGAGGTCTGTTTGTTGGGCAGGCGGCGGGCCAGAGAAATCGCACTCAAGGTCTTATTTCAAGTTGATCTAGTTAATGCAGAACCTTTCACAGTTTTTAATTATCTTTTAACAGAGCATCCTTTATCAGATGAAATGGCTGCTTTTTCCCGTTCGCTAATCAAAGGTACTATAAATAACCAATCAGAAATAGATGATTATATTAAGCGATACTCTATCGAATGGGAACTGCCTCGTATGGCAGGAGTGGATCGCAATATTCTGCGCATAGGTGTTTTTGAGATGCTTTATAAGAAGACACCAATCAATGTGGCCATCAATGAAGCAATAGAACTGGCCAGAATTTACAGTCATGAGGATGCGCCGCGCTTCATCAACGGTGTTTTGGGCAGAATCGCCCGCGAGACAGCAGAAGATCCCGGCAATAATAAATAGTGCCGGGTTTTTTTTATTTTATTAAAAAGGATTGAAAGTTTTACTGATCATGGCAGGAATTTGAATGCTTAATTTCGAATATATTCTCAAGGTTTATGCCGCTTCCGATGCCGGTGACATGAACTACCGGTTATTATGAGGCTATTTTTATTGTTATTGCATTTTCAAACCCAGATGAAGAGGATGGGGGTGAGGGGAAGAGTTTTTTTCTTGATCAAATATTAAAAATATAAAGGAGGAGGAAAGATGCCAGCACAACTTTTAAAAGGCAAACCTCTTGCAGACAAAATTAAAGAGGATGTTAAAAAAGAGGTTGAGGGGTTGAAGGCCAAGGGGGTATCCCCGAGCCTTGTGGCGATTCAGGTTGGTGAGAATGAGGCATCCAAGGTGTATACCAATGCACAGAAGAAAAATGCTGAGCTTTGCGGCATCAATTATGAGCTTCAGAATCTACCGGCTGATATGACCCAGGATCAACTGCTCAAACATATCGCAGGGCTGAATGCCGACCCGAATGTCACCGGGATTATTCTGCAGATGCCTGTACCGGAGCAGATTGATGCCAAGGTATGCCAGTGGAGCATTGCTTATGAGAAGGATGTTGAAGGTGTCACACCTACCAATATGGGTCTTGTCACCTTTGGTAAACCAAGATTGGTACCATGTACAGCTCTTGGGGCCTATGAATTAATCAAATCTACAGGGGTAGATCTCTACGGTAAAGAAGTAGTTGTTGTCGGGCACAGTGATATTGTGGGTAAACCGGCGGCACTGCTTTTGCTGAACAGTTTTGGAACTGTAACTGTATGCCATATTGCTACCGGACAGAGGGGGTTAACTGAGGAGCACGTTCGCAGGGCCGAGATTTTAGTTGTAGCAGTTGGAGTACCTCACCTGATCAAAGGTGATTGGGTCAAAGAAGGAGCTATTGTTATTGACATCGGTATCAACCCCAAGGATGGAAAGATTCTGGGCGATGTGGAGACCGAAGTTGCTATGGAAAAAGCAGCATGGATCACCCCGGTTCCTGGTGGTGCCGGTACTGCGACAACTGCTATTTTGATGCGCAATACAATTGAAGCAGCTAAATGGCAGTTGGAAATGAAGCAGTCCTAAGGTCAACTAAAAGTAATGGAGAACTGGATCACCCTGGTCCAGTTCTCTTTCCATAATATGCCTAGAATATATAATTTAAAAAGGGGGTTTTTTTGATGCCAGCCAATCGGATTAATGGAAAGGAAATGGCGGCAGAGGTTCGTGAGGCATTAACTCGTGAGGTAGAAGAACTCAAAAAAAAGGGTGTTACTCCGGGCATGGCTCTCCTATTAGTTGGAGGAGCCGATGATTCTGCTCTTTATGTGCGCAATAAAGCAAAGAACTGTGAAGCTGTAGGTGGATATGCAGAAGTTCATCATCTGGGTGATGACACAACAATTGATGAGATCATGGGGCTCATAGACCGGCTTAATAAGGATGAGAAGATCCATGGAATTCTAGTTCAGCTGCCTCTTCCTGAACACCTGCACCAGTATGAGAAACAGGTGATGGATGCCATTCTTCCGGAAAAGGATATTGATGCCTTTCATCCGGTAAACCTGGGTAATTTGATGATCGGGGATGAATGCTATCTAGGTGTTACTGCTAATGCCTGTGTCAAAATGTTGGAGAACATAAATGTCGATTTTAAAGGGAAGCATGCTGTTGTGGTAGGTTGGTCCATTGAGATAGGTAAACCGGTCACCATGATGCTGTTTGAAAGAGGATGTGCAGTTACCCTGGTACATCCTGATGAGGATTTTACCCCGTATACCAAACAGGCTGATATAATTATCACAGAGGTTGGTAGGCCGAGGGCCATCACCGGGGATATGATTAAGCCAGGTGCAGTGGTTATTGATACAGGATCCAACTGGATCGACGGCAAAACCATTGGAGATGTAAACTACGACAGTGCTGTAGAGGTTGCCGGTTCTATTACCCCGGTTCCTGGTGGTGTGGGGCCAATGCGTATTATTATGCTGATCTATAACTTAGTTGAAGCTGCTAAGCGCTTGAGTGGAGTATGATTCTATCAGAGCGGAAGATTTATCAGGTAAGTGAAATCAACTCTTATCTGCGCAGCCTTCTGGAAGCTGACCCACTGTTAAGTGATCTCTGGGTGCGGGGAGAAATATCCAATTTTAAGCATCACAGCTCAGGGCATATTTATTTTACTTTGAAGGACCAAAGCAGCTGTTTGCGGTGTGTGATGTTTCGATCATCTGCGCGCAGGCTCTCTTTCCCACCCACTAATGGGATGAGAGTATTGGCCAGAGGGTATTTCAGCCTTTATGAGCGTGATGGCTTGTGTCAGTTCTATGTGAAGGAACTGACTCCAGATGGTCAAGGGGCTCTTTACCAGGCTTTTTGTCAACTGAAGGAGCGTCTGGAGAAGGAGGGGCTCTTTGCACCTGAGCATAAAAGGAGTATCCCCTCTCTTCCCCGAGGGGTCGGTGTGGTGACTTCTCCTACAGGAGCGGCCTGGCGTGACATAAGCACGGTTATTAAAAGGCGTTTTTCGCAGATGCCTGTGGTTTTGTCTCCTTCTGCTGTGCAGGGGGAGGGTGCTCCAGAGGAAATCTGTTCCGCTCTGAATCTGCTCAATGAAAGACAGGATATCGATTTGATTATACTGGGGCGCGGGGGAGGTTCTCTTGAGGAACTATGGGCCTTCAACACCGAAGAGGTGGCCCGCGCCATCTTTCATTCCGGGCTTCCGGTGGTCAGTGCGGTAGGCCATGAAACAGATTATACAATTGCTGATTTGGTCGCGGACCTGCGGGCTCCTACCCCATCTGCTGCCGCGGAAATGGTTGTTCCCTGCCGGGCCCAATTGGAGGAAAGAGTATGCGGACTGATGGATAGATTGACCAATGCGGTTGAATTTAAGCTCCAGGCTGAAAAAGAGTGTATCTATTTGTATTCTGCCAGAAATATGAAGGGGCTGATTGGCCGCACACTTACTCTTAAGAAGCAGGAGATAGATGGTTACAGCAGGAGACTGCTTCAAATGCCTCAGCTCTTGCTCGACCGTAACTCAAGTGAAATGAAAGCTCTCTCTGGTAAGCTTGAGGCTTTGAGCCCGTTTCATGTGCTGAAAAGGGGTTACAGTATGTGCCTGGACTCAAAATCAGGGGAATTAATTCAGGACAGCAGTTCTGTGGAAAAAGGGGATCAGGTGACAGTTATTCTCCGTAAGGGTAGTATAGACTGTACAGTCAATGAAATAAAGGGGGAAAGCCAGTGGAGCAGCAGGAATACTCAGCCTTGACCTTTGAAGAAGCACTGGAAAAGTTAACAGAAGTAGTTGGTGAGTTGGAAAAGGGTGAACTGACCCTGGAGGAATCTCTCAGTTATTTTGAAAAGGGTGTCGGTTTACTGCGTATCCTTGTTCAGAGGCTTAATTCCTTTGAAGAACGGGTAGATGTATTGATGGATGATTTTTATAATGAGGCACCTCCCTGGTTGGAAGGCAAAGAGACCGGAGGAAGGATAAAATGAAATGGAAAGAGGAGCTTCATTGTAAAGCTGAACTGATCAATTGTGCTCTAGATAACTATCTCCCACTATCTTCTGATTACCCCACATCTGTTCATGAAGCTGCACGCTACAGCCTTTTTGCCGGGGGAAAGCGCCTGCGCGGTGCCTTTACTATGGCAGCAGCAGCAATTTTTGGTGTTGAAGAGAGGCGGGTTCTGCCGGCTGCTGGAGCTCTGGAAATGATTCACACCTATTCTTTGATCCATGATGACCTACCGGCAATGGATGATGATGACTACCGCCGCGGTAAACCTACCTGCCATAGGGTTTATGGCGAGGCTTTGGCTATTTTGGCTGGAGATGCTTTATTGACCAGGGCTTTTGAAATTATCTGTTTACTCCAAGAAGAGGGGTTTAAAGGGAATATAGTGGTGTCTGTTGTTCAGGAGATCTCCAGAGCAGCTGGCTCCCTTGGGATGATTGGCGGCCAGGTTGTTGATTTGGAATCAGAAGGAGTATCTGTTAGTGTAGAGACACTTGAATACATCCACCGCCATAAAACCGGGGCACTCTTTATGGCTGCAGTGAGATGTGGTGCACTGCTAGCAGATGTTTCTGAACGTGAGCTGGATTTATTAACAAAGTATGCTGGGGCTTTTGGCCTTGCTTACCAGATTACAGATGATCTGCTGGATATAACAGGTGATGAAAAGCTGCTGGGTAAAAAAACCGGACGCGATATGGCCAAAAAAAAGGCGACTTATCCAGCCCTTATGGACGCTGATCGGGCAAGAGAACTGGTAGCAGAACAGATCGAATTGTGCCATCAGAGTCTGTCTTCCTTTGGCTCTGAGGCAGATTTTTTTAGGGAGGCAGCTGACTATCTCCTTACCCGCAGATCCTAGCTCAACCAAGCTAGCATTTTCCTGGGTGTTTTATCCAATTATTTGTTGAGCTTATATATTTATGTTATAATAATGCTCACAAAATAATAAAAGTGGAGCAGGTGGTGCAGTATTCTAGTCGTAGAGGCTGGTTTCGAAGGCGGGCCTAAAAATCCGTCACGGGCACATCGATGAAGTTCCTGGTGCTGGCTTTCGACGCCCAGTTGGGGGCTTGTGCTGGGAGTTAAGGATGAAGGGCGATCTGCAATGGCATGTAGGCGTTGACCCTTCTTCCGCGGAGGCTCAAGTGCGTGGTGATAAAGCTACGGCTTTGAGTTGAACCTGTATGCGGTACCCGATTAGTGCTGTGTGCAGAGTAGCCTGCCTTGAGTGGTGCTGGTGGATGCCTAAAAGATGGTCTGCTGAAGTAGGGCCCTACAGCAGCAGACCAAAGCTGAAACCTTCACTGCAAAAGAGGCTAGAAACTTGCCAATACGCCGAGGAAATCTCCTAGACTGTCTGCATTGCAGCTCCTGTTGGGGATTAAAGTGTG
>CAZZEY010000111.1:0-5352 GCA_964653445.1 uncultured Syntrophaceticus sp.
GATAAAAAAGAAGATAGTTAAAATGTCCCATCCGATCTTCTATATTATCACCAAAGATCCAGAGATAGAGCATATTGCCCAGAATGTGTACCCAACTGCCGTGTAGGAATATAGCAGTAATAAAAGGCAGCAGTGTAGACTGGAGAGCAGTACCTGCAGCAAACTGTGTTACTTCGGCAGGTATCAGTCCATAGGTATAAAAGAACAAATTCAATTCCTGGTCTGTGAAGGCCAACTGGCGAAGAAAAACCAGGACATTGATAGCAATTATGGAAAAGTTGACATAAGGAAAAGTATGTGTGCGGGTGCTGTCTCGCAGCGGGATCATTGAACTCCTCCTTTGGGTAAATCCGGAGATGACTTTTTAAGTATAGATATCTTACCAAATTTTACTTATAATGAATAGATTTTTGTTTGATGATATCCTGCCTTGTTGCAAAAGGTATCTAGTGATAAAATATGCCCGAAAATGCTTTTGTTTATATTGATGTATTTTTCGGAGGTAATGTGATGGCTGACGAATATACAGCAGGACATTATGATGTAATTATTATCGGCGCAGGACATGCTGGTTGTGAGGCTGCTCTGGCAGCAGCAAGGTTGGGCTGTAATACCCTTTTAATCACATTAAACCTTGATTATGTGGCTTTAATGCCCTGCAACCCCGCGGTGGGAGGACCTGGTAAGTCTCATCTGGTCCGGGAGGTTGATGCCCTTGGCGGGGAAATAGGCTTGAATACAGATAAAACCTTTGTTCAGATGCGTATGCTTAATACAGGGAAGGGACCCGCAGCGCGTGCTATGCGCGCCCAGGTAGATAAATTGCGATACCAGCAGGAGATGTTGAAAACACTCCAGAGTACACCGAACCTGCATTTGAAGCAGGGAAATGTGGACCAGGTTCTTATTTCTAAAGACCGGGTGACAGGTGTTTTAACCCAAACAGGAGCAAAATTTACAGCGCAGGCGGTTGTGCTGACTACAGGAACTTATCTGCGGGGCAGGATAATTATCGGGGATGTTGTTTATGATGGGGGGCCAAATGGGCAACTGGCCACGACGCAACTAGCCCAGTCACTGATGGATCTCGGTTTTGAATTGATGCGTTTTAAAACAGGTACACCTCCCAGGGTTGATCGCAAATCCATCGATTTTTCCAAATTAATTGAACATCCCGGTGATGAAAAACCGCTATTTTTTTCCGCTCTCTCCAAAAGAGAAAAGAGGCCGCAGCTGTCATGTTGGTTAACACATACCAATGAACAAACCCATGAGATTGTGCGAGACAATTTGCACAGATCACCTCTTTATACAGGAACACTTCATGGTGTGGGGCCCAGGTACTGTCCTTCTTTTGAAGATAAGGTTGTAAATTTTCCGGACCGCCGCAGCCATCAGGTGTTCTTGGAACCGGAGGGATGGAATACTGATGAATATTATGTACAAGGGATGTACACCAGCCTTCCTGATGATATTCAGGAGGCTGTACTGCGCACCATTCCCGGTTTGGAACAGGTACAGATACTCCGCAGTGGTTATGGAATTGAGTATGATGCACTGATCCCGGCTCAACTGGAGTCTACCCTGGAGACCAAGGAGATTAAAGGCTTTTTTACAGCAGGACAAATCAATGGTACTTCAGGTTATGAGGAGGCAGCAGCTCAGGGGATTTTGGCGGGAATCAATGCCGCTCTTTTTGTTCAGGAAAGGGAACCACTGGTGCTCAAAAGGTCCGAGGCTTATATCGGAGTGCTTGTTGATGATCTGATCACCAAAGGTATCAGAGAACCTTATCGCATCCTGACTTCCCGGGCTGAATACAGACTGCTGCTGCGTCAGGATAATGCTGATCTGCGCTTAACAGAGATTGGCAGAAAAGTGGGAATAGTTTCAGATGAACGCTTTCAAATTTTTGAGGAAAAGGTCAACCAGTTGGAAAGAGAGATCACCTGGCTGAAGGAAACAAGGATTAAACCATCTCCTTTGGTACAGGATTATCTTGTAAAAAAGGGGAGTTCATCTATCAAGGGTGGAATGAACCTGGAGGAACTCCTCAAACGTCCGGAAATAGCCTTTACGGATCTCCAAAAGCTGACCGGTGTGGAAAGGGATGTGCTTCCCGAAGTTGCGGAAGAGTTGGAAATTCAAATAAAATATGCCGGGTATCTGCAAAAACAGGAGGCACATGTTGCCCGTATGGAAAAAATGGAGAACAAGAGGATTCCGGATGGGATCGATTATGATCATCTTTCCGGATTGTCTCGGGAGGCCCAGGAAAAGCTAAACAATGTCAGACCCCGCACCCTTGGCCAGGCTTCACGGATACCGGGTGTTTCTCCTGCAGATGTGACAGTGTTATGGGTCTTTATGGAACAGCGTGGAAACAGAACCGGGAACTAACTGCGAAGGTGTCTTCTTTCTTTATGGACAATTTCTATCAAAGTGGCATGATCTTCAAGGTTCTCTAAAAAATAAACACTACCTTTAGCCTTATCTGCAAGCTTCTCTAAAAAATCCTGGTTAGAGGCAACTCCTATACAGATCAGTTTGGCTCTGGTTTCTTTTATCATCTCAGCTGCCTGTAGAGCATCTTCTTGTGCATTGATAGTCCATTTGCCTGTGGTAGGGATGCCATCTGTTATTAGTATCAGCAGAGGGTTACGCACCTGACGGTTTTTGATCAATTGTATAGTTTTAACAATACCATCAGCCAGAGGTGTCAGCCCCTGTGGTTGAAGTGATTTCAGCCCTGCTTTAAGACGTGAATAATTTCTGGTAAAGGGTACAGCAACCCGGGCCTGACGGCCCTGAACAACTACAACTGCTATTTTATCCTTGGTCACCAGAAAGAGGTGTTCCACAAGATATCTGACCGCTTTCATTTTTGGTCCCACCATACTGGCACTGCCATCTAGAACCAGGCACATATCTACTGGTTGATTAATTTCCTGTTCATGTACTTTAATATCTTCTTTGGCAATCCGGTAGGTTGGACGGTTTTCAATAACCTTTTTCTTTGCTGCCTCGATCAGGGTTTCCGGAATGGCGATACTGCCCAACCATGTATCTTTCATAAATGTTGTTGTTTTACTGATATAGGTATACAGCTTATGCCTGCTTTTGAAATGATTGTTGTGCAGGGAGCGGTACTTGCCCTGGGGAACCGGTATCTTGCGGAGCATACGGCGCAGCTGTGCTTCAAGTTCATGTTTATGCTGCAACAAAAAATTTAGCAGTTCAGTCCCATCTTTGGTGAGGGTATCTGCAAACCATCCTCTTTTAACCAGGCCGGCTTCAGACATGCCCAGGATCAACCCCCGCAAATTGCCATTTCTATTGCGCAGATTAGAAAGAGGCTGTTTGCGGCGGAAGGGGCCTGGTTGAAAGTTCTGCAGGAGTTCAATAACATCATCAGGACCACTTAATATTGTGGAAAGGGACATAGCCAGGTTCCACAGTTTATATTGTTCCGGGTCAAGACCATTAAAAGTAAGTACCTGTCTATTTTCGCATTTTTCCACATGTATGATATTTTCTACTTTCCTGATTTCTATTTCTTGTCTTTCTAGTTCAAATTCTACCGTATCCACCAAACAAGGGAGCAGAGTATAATATTTCGGCGGCAGTTCAGTGAATAGTAGATGGACATGGTTTTGCTTTTTTATGTTTTCGCGGTTGTCAGAAGTCTCTTTTTCAACTGGGTTGAGAAGTTCTTCCAAATTTGCGCTGCCTTCAGCAGTCCGAATGGATAATTGTTCATAAAGGCCGCGCAGGATTAGTTCAATCTCTCCTCCTCTGTGCTGAACATGGAGATAGGTTCTTATGGTATGAGCAAGAGACCTCGCAAGCGGCCCAATTTTGACCACAGCTGGTTCATGATAAACATCAACATGAATCACCTGTCCAGGGTTTTTTTGCTGCGCCAATGACTGTCCTGCATCTTTATTGACGTAAATCCGTATTTCCTCAGGATGAAGTGGGTTGACACTGTGCAGGCAGCAGCTGATAACAGTGGATTCACCAAGTATAAATCCCTGTTTTTGTGACAAGCTTGTTTTTATTTGATTATCCAGGTGTTCTAGTTGTCCCGGAGTAAATTGATCCAAAATCAGGTTGTCTGACATAATATCACTTCTTAGCAGTCCATTCCCTCTCATTTTTGATTAATTCATTTTCTTCAAGATCACGCAGCGAGCGAGCTCTTTGGGGTGGAGCATCATCGACCAGCTTTGGTTGTGGCTGTTTTTGCTGAAAAAAACGAGATAAGTTCAATCCGGATTCATTCTTTTTGACATTGCTGCTTACCATTCTATTGTTATTAACAGTATTCATAATTTCAGTTAGTGTAGCAGAACTTACTCTGTGATTCAGGGCTAGAGGAAGTACTGTCATGATATCGCTGATCATAACCTGGCTTCTTTTTCTCAGAGCTGAGTGAAGCAGAGCTGCTTGGCGAATAGCTTCCAGTGCTCTTAAACTTTCCAAGTTATAATTTATGTAGATATTGGCCAAACAGTTTGTAAGATAATTAGGCATTTTTAGTTCAACTTGATTGGCAATACTCTCAATGTTAGTTTTCAGCTGCTCCAGGCGGTCTTTTTCCTGGGGTGATAGTTCACGGTCAGTCTGTTTTAGTGATAACTCATTGGTTGCCAGAATTTCAACCACTTCTTCGGCGGTGGTTGGTCTGCCCATGGGGATCACCAGATCAAAACGGTCAGATAGTTGTCTGCGGATTTCTGCTAGAGGCCCAGGTTCTTCATCTGGGTTTGATGCTGCCCAGACAGAAACATTAACCGGAACCTCTACAATGGGAAGTCCTGTTTCCTCGATTTGAACACGGCCGGGTTTGGTTCCCATAGCATCAAGCAGGACATCGGTAATTTCAGGAGAGGTATCAGCCAAGCGGTTGATCTCATCAATAAAAATTATACCTCTGTGTGCTTGCGGTAAGATCCCGGGCAGAAGAGCAGCCTCTGGTTGTGTGGAATTGGTCAGTTTGCTGAGATCGATGGTTCCGGCTACAGTGCCAATTTTTGCTGAGTGTGATATTTCTAAAAAAGGTATCGGGATTTCTTCTGTACCCAGGCTGGCAATCTCTTCAGGTGTCAGGTTTCTATGCTGCGGACAGTGCGGATTAGATGGATCACAGTTATAAAGACACCCCTTGATACGGCATATTTTTGGCAGTATCTGTTTAACTGATCGCATAATGGTTGTTTTTCCTGTCCCCCGCAGTCCTTCGGCATGTATGTGGAAGGGATTGCCACGTAGGGTTGAGATTAAAGACATTTCCACTGCTAAAAAAAGAGAAGTATTACCGGTGTGCCGGGTTAGTTGGAGGTAGTTTTT
>CAZZEY010000112.1:0-5329 GCA_964653445.1 uncultured Syntrophaceticus sp.
AAATCAACTCCGGCAATTCGAGCCATCTCTTAACCTCCGATCCTAACCTTGCTTTTGTTTATGCTTCGGGTTTTCACAAATAACAACCACTTTACCTTTACGCCTGATAACCTTGCATTTTTCACAAATCGGTTTTACAGAAGCGCGAACCTTCATTACAATTCCCCCTTCTTTGAGGCCTTTTTTGTAACCATGCATGAAATCGAAAACCAGGGTTACATTATTTATATCGATAGACAATCCGTCCCCGGTTTAAATCATAGGGTGATAGTTCCACAGTAACACGATCACCCGCTAAAATTCGGATAAAGTTCATCCGAATCTTTCCGGAGACATGAGCCAGCAGTCGATGCCCATTGTTTAGTTCTACTCGAAACATTGCATTAGGCAGCGCTTCAATCACTGTCCCTTCGACCTCGATTACATTAGGCTTTGATTTGGGCATGTCATTTATCTACCCCCTTGTCTCAGACTCCTGCTCAAGCAGATCCTGCTTGAATTGGGCGATGACCCTGCGCACTTCGCTGTTCCCCGGGTTTTTTCCCGCTTCCCATACCTGTGCAAGTTCCCCGGAAACTGCAGGGTACACCTTTAAGTGCTTAATGTTCTTCTGCTTGGGATTATCCATTCTTCGCTTTTCTCCATCAATCAAGTAAACGAAGGTTTCATCTTTAAATTCCAGGACAAGATAAAACTTTCCCCTGTCACGTCCCCGCTTAGAACATACCAACTGACCGACTTTTATCTGATTACTCATCAACCATCCCCAACCCTTTAGAGCCGGGTTAAAATTTCCGGCTGTCCTCCGGTCACCAATATCGAATGCTCAAAATGAGCAGACAAGCTGCCATCTTTAGTTACCACGGTCCATTTATTAGGCATTATAGCAACTTCATAGGTGCCAATATTGACCATCGGCTCAATCGCCAGCGTCATTCCCGGTTCCAGCCGCGGACCGCGGCCAGGCAACCCAAAATTAGGAACCTGGGGATCCTCATGCATCTTCTGTCCAATACCATGACCGACAAAAGCCTTCACTACACTATAGCCGTTGTCCTCAACAAAGGTTTGAATTGCAGCCCCGATATCTCCGATCCGGTTGCCGTTTATCGCTTTCTCGATCCCCACATATAAGGACTGCTTGGTTATGTCAAGCAACCTCTTCGCTTCAGGAGAAATCTCACCCACCGGAAAGGTATAGGCAGCATCTCCGCAATAACCATGATAAAAGGCTCCAACATCAATACTAATAATATCCCCGTTTACCAATTTTCTTAAACCAGGAATACCATGAACTACCTCATTGTTGATTGACGCACAAATACTTGCCGGAAAACCCTGGTAGTTGAGAAAAGCTGGAATACATCCGGCTTTCCGGATAAAATCTTCCGCAAATTCATTGAGTTCTCCTGTGGTCACCCCAGGTTTCACCCTCTTCCCTAATTCGTGAAGTGTTTGGGCAACAACCTTTCCGGCTTGCCGCATATAAGTGACTTCCTGGGCTGACTTTAGAACAATCATTAAACAAGACTCCTTATAAATTGTTCAATATCTTTAAAAACATCATCAATAGAAAGTTCCCCATTGATCTCCTTGACGATCCCACTCCTCTGGTAATATTCCAGCAGAGGTGCGGTCTGTCTCTGATAGACATCTAACCTGTTGGAAACAGTTTCTACAGTATCATCACTTCTCTGGTAGAGCTCCCCTCCACATTGGTCACAGACACCCTCATTCTTGGGCGGCTGATAAAGAACATGGTAGGTAGTTCCGCACTTTTGGCAGACTCGCCTCCCGGTCAAGCGCTCCAACAACACCTGGGGTTCAACTCTGATATTAATCACCAGGTCAAGGGAACTACCCAACTCACGTAAAATATCATCCAGTGCTTCTGCCTGTGGTATGGTACGGGGGAACCCATCAAGCAAAAACCCTTTTTTGCTGTCATCCTGCTGCAAACGCTTCTTGATCACTTCAACTGTGACCTCATCTGGAACTAGTTTACCGCTATCGAGATAACTCTTGATCTTTTTGCCAAGTTCACTTGCTTGTTTGATCTCAGCTCTAAAAATATCCCCGGTAGATATATGAGGTATTTTACAGAATGAAGCTATACGTGCTGCTTGTGTTCCTTTCCCCGCACCTGGGGGTCCCATGATTAAGATATTCATCATGTTCCACTCCTCTATTTCATAAAGCCCTGGTAATGGCGCATCAAGAGATAAGACTCAAACTGTTTCATGGTCTCCAATGCAACACCAACTACAATCAACAATGCAGTACCCCCAAAATATAGGGTCGGTATATTGGTCAGAGCTATCATAAAGTTTGGCAAAATTGCTATCAACGCCAAAAAGACAGCACCAGCCAAGGTTAGCCGAGACAAAACTCGGCTGATATACTCCCCGGTGGGGCGACCAGGCCGCAGCCCAGGTACAAAGCCACCATATTTTTTCAAGTTGTCGGCCACATCCATAGGATTGAAAACAATGGCCGTATAAAAATAGGTGAAGAAAATAATCAGTAAGGCATAGATCATAGAGTTCAAAACAGTACCAAATGCCAACGATGATTCAATCGCTCTCGCCCACGGATGATCAATAAATCTGGCGATCTGAACCGGAAAGAGCAGAATTGACATGGCAAATATGATGGGAATCACACCTGCCTGATTGACTTTCAATGGTATATGAGTGCTCTGTCCCCCATAGACCTTCCGTCCGGTAACACGTTTGGCATATTGTACAGAAATTCGCCTCTGCCCTTCATTAACGGCAACAACACCGGCTATAATCAATAAACCCAGTACCACCAGAGCCATAATACTACCCACACTTATTGTACCTGCACTTAACTGCTGTGCCATGCTCACAGTACCTGACGGAAGTCGAGAAACAATCCCAGCGAAAATGATCAAAGAAATGCCGTTGCCGATTCCCTTTTCAGTAATCATTTCCCCGATCCACATCAGTAAAGCCGTTCCAGCTGTCAGAGTCACAACAGCCAGCAAATAGGAGCCGAATCCCGGATTGATGAAAATGCCCTGTCTTCCCAGTGCCACTGTCATGCCTATCGCCTGGACAAGACCAAGTAACACTGCACCATATCTGGTATACTGCGCAATAATCTTGCGTCCTGTTTCTCCTTCTTTTGCCAATTGGGCCAGTCTGGGAATAACAACCTGGAGCAGACTCATAATAATCGAAGCATTAATATATGGTGTAATGCTCATGGCAAATATTGATAGCCTCCGAAAAGCGCCACCAGATATCGTATCAAAAATCCCAAACAACTGGCCCTGGAGCAGCCTTTCCAGTGCAGCAGGATCAACCCCTGGCACAGGAACATGAACACCGATACGGAAAACCAAAAACATCAACAGGGTAAAGAGAACCTTTTTTCTTAGATCAGCTACCTTCCAGGCACTCCGCAGAGTATCGAGCACCTAGATCACCTCAACTTTACCGCCTGCCGCAGTTACCTTCTCGGCGGCGGCCTTGCTTACCTGATGCACCTTGATTGTTAATGACCGATCTATATCTCCCTTGCCTAAGAGCTTAATTTTGACACCCTGTTTTTTAACTAAACCCTCATCATACAGGAGTTCAGGTGTCACAACTTCACCCTCGTTAAAGCGCGACAGGTCTTTTACATTGACAATAGCTACCTCTTCTTTAAATATATTGGTGAAACCCCGCTTGGGTAAACGTCTGCTCAAAGGCATCTGTCCGCCTTCAAAACCGCGTCTGATACTCCCTCCGGAGCGCGCCTTTTGTCCTTTATGCCCTCTACCCGCGGTTTTTCCCATTCCTGATCCGATACCACGGCCTTTGCGCTTTCTTCCAGAACGCACTCCCTGACCTGGTGATAAGTTTTGGAGCTTTACCATCATACTCCCCTTCCTTCTCAGCCAATTAGTTCCTCTACTGTCTTTCCTCTTAAACGGGCAACTTCTTCGGCACGCTTCAGGTTCTTTAGACCCTGGACAGTAGCACGCACCATATTATTGGCATTGGATGAACCCAGAGACTTAGTTAAAATGTCCTGAATTCCCGCGGCTTCGAGAACAGCACGCACAGGACCACCTGCGATTACACCTGTACCAGGTGCAGCAGGTTTAAGCAGAACTCTTCCTGCTCCAAACTCCCCGATTATTTCATGAGGTATTGAAGTCCCTTTCACAGGAACAGTGAACATATTCTTTTTGGCATCCTCGACCCCTTTACGGATCGCTTCAGGCACCTCACCTGCTTTTCCCAGTCCTGCTCCTACTCGCCCTTGTTCATCCCCTACAACAACTAGAGCGCTGAAACTGAATCTGCGTCCACCTTTAACAACTTTGGCGACTCTATTAATAGCGACCACTTTTTCAGTCAACTCAACTTCGGGTTCAATGCGCAAAACACGTATTCCCTCCCTTCATTAAAATTCCAGTCCATTTTCCCTGGCAGCATCAGCAAAGGCAGCCACACGACCATGGTAAGGATAACCTCCCCGATCAAATACAACCCTATCAATACCTCGGGCTTTAGCCTTTTCTGCAATTAGCCGCCCAACAACGCGGGCCGTGTCGGTGTTCTTTCTCCCACCAATTTCATCCCTTATCTCTGGGGAAAGAGTGGATGCAGCTGCAAGGGTTTCCCCTTTAGTATCATCAATTATCTGTGCGTAGATATGGTGTAAACTTTTATAAATACTAAGCCGCGGTCTATCCAATGTACCAAAAACCTTTTTGCGAACCCTTTGGTGTTTCCGTTCGCGCATTTTAGCTCGCGTTTCTTTCGGCATTTTCTCACCCCTTACTTCCCTTTGACACCCGCTTTACCAGCCTTACGTCTGATTACTTCGTTATCATATTTGATGCCCTTGCCCTTATACGGCTCAGGTTCTCTCACACTCCTGATTTTGGCAGCTAGAGCACCAACTTTTTCTTTATCTATACCCTTTACAACGATCTTATTTGCAGCGGGTACCTCAATCTCCAGTCCGTCCTCTGGTTCAATCTCCACCTGATGTGAGTACCCTACTGTCAGCACCAACTTCTTCCCCTGAAGAGCAGCGCGATATCCTACTCCTACCAAATCCAGGGACTTGCTGAATCCCTTGGTAACGCCATCTACCATATTCTGTACCAGCGCTCTGGTCAAGCCATGGAGAGAGCGATGCACCTTTTCATCAGAGGGACGGGTCACTAATATTTTTCCATCCTCTACAGTAACATTCATACTGGGATGAATTTCACTTTTCAGTTCCCCTTTTGGTCCTTTAACAGTCACCAGGTGATCCTTAATCTTTACTTCGACTCCTGCCGGTACTGTTACCGGAAGGC
>CAZZEY010000113.1:0-3646 GCA_964653445.1 uncultured Syntrophaceticus sp.
TTCAAAAAAGGTCTTCCAGAAGGTCCCCCTTCCGGAAAAAGGTAAACCCTGCCCGGCAAAAAAACACAAAAACCCTTCATCCTATAGAAAAAAGTAGAGATATGGAGGCAGCAGAGGAGGTGATACCTCCGCCACGTGAAACACCCCAAAAAGAATCTGCTCCACACCCCCTCCCAGCCATCCCCTGGTTATATGGGGATACTAAAATTGTCGCTGTTGCCCGGGATCCTTACTGGATCTTCACTTATTGGGAGATCAACGGAGCGGTAAGAGAAAAAATTCAACATCAATATGGCCTTAAAGCCTGGGAATCGGGTAAACTGCTGCTTAAGGTTTACGATGTCACTAATCATTATTTTTATGATTCTCGTCAAGTATCAGAGGTTCAGGTCAACGATTACTGTAATAACTGGTATATCCACACAGGGCAACCGGGCAATACCTTTCTAGTAGAACTGGGCCTTCTGCTGGCTAATGGTACCTACATATTTATTGCCCGTTCCAATATGGTAACAATGCCGCGGGATAATGTTTCCGATATTGTCGATGAGGAGTGGCTGCTGCCAGCAGAATATGAAAAAAGAGTATATGGGAGATATGTAGAAGTACATGGATCCCCTGGTTTTATTCAGGAAATGGAACTAAAAGCTATCACAGCGAAAAAGCGAGAAGAATATATCAGTTCGCCAATTAATTGGTAATAATAGTGGAAGGGAAGAAATATGACAAAAGGTTATATTGCATTGGTATTACATGCACATCTCCCCTATGTGCGCCATCCGGAATATGAGCAGTTTCTGGAGGAAAAGTGGTTTTACGAAGCAGTTACTGAAACTTATCTACCACTGTTGTGGACCTTTGATAAACTGGCTGAAGATGGGGTTGATTATCGGATTACCATTAATCTCTCCCCTACACTCATCTCCATGTTCAATGATGGACTTTTGCGCCAGCGTTATGTCAGACACCTGGAGAAACTGATGGAGCTGGCAGATAAAGAGGTTAACCGCACAAAGAATCAACCGGAGTTTCACAGCACAGCACTGATGTACCGGGACCTATTTTCCCGGGCACATTACCTCTTTACAGAAAAATACCGCTGGAACCTCGTAGAAGCTTTCAAAAAACTGCAGGATGCAGGAAAACTGGAGATCATCACAACCGGTGCTACTCATGGATATTTTCCTTTACTGGGAGTGCAAAGGGAGGTCATCAACGCCCAGGTTAAAGTGGCTGTGGATCTCTATGAGCGTTGTTTTGGCCATAGGCCTTTGGGCTTTTGGCTGCCCGAATGCGGCTATAAGCCAGGAGATGATAAAATTCTGAGGAAATATGGAATCAAGTATTTTATTGCAGAAACCCATGGTATTCTATTTGCATCCCCACGTCCCAAGTACGGAAATTTCGCTCCTATCTACTGCCCCTCTGGAGCGGCAGTATTCGGCAGGGATGCGGAATCATCTAAACAGGTTTGGAGCGCTAAAGAAGGATACCCGGGTGATTTTGACTACCGTGATTTTTACAGGGATATCGGTTATGATCTAGATCTTTCCTATATAGGGGATTATCTCCCTGAAGGATCCCTACGCACCCATACAGGAATCAAATACTACCGGATCACCAGTACAACAGATTACAAAGAACCTTATGTGAGATCCTGGGCCTTGGGAAAAGCAGCTACACATGCCGGAAACTTCATGTTCAATCGGGAAAAACACGTGGAATGGCTGAGCGGTATGTTGGACCGCAAACCTTTGGTTGTGGCACCATATGATGCAGAGTTATTCGGACACTGGTGGTTTGAGGGGCCTCAGTGGCTGGATTTCCTCATCAGGAAGATCCGCTACGACCAGAACACTATCGAATTGGTCACCCCTGGAGATTATTTAAATATCTACCCCTGCAACCAGGTTTCTACACCCTGTGAATCCAGTTGGGGGTGGAAGGGCTACCATGAGGTATGGCTCAATGGGGCCAATGACTGGATCTGGCGGCACCTGCATAAAGCGGGTGAACGGATGATTGAGTTGGCCAATGTTTACCCTGATGCCGATGGTTTGTTAAATCGCGCTCTCAATCAGGCTGCCCGAGAACTGCTGCTGGCACAGAGCAGTGACTGGCCCTTTATCATGAAAACCGGAACTATGGTAGAATACGCCAAAATGCGCTTCCAATCCCATATTGCTAACTTTACGAAGCTGTATGGGGATATTAAAGGTAATAAAATTGATGAAGGATGGCTTAATGGGATCGAAACCAAGAACAATCTATTCACTGAGATTGACTACCGGATCTACCAATCACACCATGTGGCAGAACTGCCTGGCCGTATTACAGAACAATCCGCAGTCCCGGTTTAAAATTAAATAGCATCAACAAAAAAAGACAGCAGAACCAGACCGCTGTCTTTTTTTGTTTTATAGTAATCAATTTAATCTGATGAACAGATTTCTTTTATTTTTTCAACATATATATCGGTAAGTGACTCAGCAACTTCCTGGTTGAAAGCCTCACTGTAAACCCTGCATACCGGTTCATCTGCATCAGGCAGCACCATAGCCCACCCCTGTGGATGATGTATTTTCAGCCCTTCTGCTGTTTCCACCTTTTGATCTTTAGATGCCTCTGCCAGGTGGCGCAGCACCTTACCCTTATCATCCCACATAACCCCAACATCTTTTTTAACAACAGCAAAACCGGGTAATTCCGATAATATTTCAGATAAGGGCCGGTTTTCTTTGGCTAAAAATTGGGCAAGTAGTGCGATACTGGCTAGAGCATCATGATAGAAAAGATACTGGGGAAAGCTCCGCTGAGAGGCGAGCACATCCTCTCTCATAAATTCCTGCATCAAAGCCCAGGGAGCTGTCTTTGCCCGCCTTACATCTGCTCCTTCCCAGCAAGCCATTTCTATCACAGCTTCTGGAGCAGTAGCCGGCAGAACCAGGATTGCACCAGGATTGTTCCTTACAGTGATCAAAGAAAACAGAGCCAAAGAGATATTTTCATCAATAAATCGCCCCTGGTCATCCACAAGCACCAGCTGTTCACCTACTGCATCAAGTACTGCTCCAAAGTGCGCCCCCTGCTCCTCTATCACTCTTCCCAATCCAGCAGCCGCTCTCTTGAGCTCTGAAAAGTTCAGGGAGTGATGTTGGCGATTGGTGGTAGTATTTATTTCACACCCCAATTCGTCAAAAAAACCGGGCAGCAGGGAACCGAACTGCTGGGCATCATAGTCTAACACCATCCGAATTCTGTTTCTCCTAATTATATCTCGTTCCAGGAACTGCATCAGATAACTGAGATATGATTTGCCTGTACCTGGTCTGTATTCTGGACTTATAATATTTGCCTGGGGAACAAAACGGTACTCTTCACGGTTGATCAGCCCCTCTATTTTGCGCTGCTCAGCTCGTGAGTAATCAACACCATGATGGTTTAACATCCGGATATTTATTCTGTCTTTCCCCATCCGGTAGATATGAATTCCCCCCTGTAGGCCATAAGCACGGATTCCATAACGGTGAACAGGCAAGGTTACCTTACCCAAATCGATCACAAAGAGACCTGTGCTCATCAACCCAGATAAAACAGCATTTTTGATCATCTGAGAGTCAGGATGACCATCACTGCCCAGTGAAAA